>DASYHR010000679.1:0-2892 GCA_035998385.1 Dyadobacter sp.
CATTTTGACGCGACCTTTTTCCGGCACATTCTGCGTTCCGTAAAAAGCATTCAAACTTACGTTTGTCTGCCCCGATTTAGGCTTTTTAGTTGTAATAAGTACAACCCCATTTGCCGCCCGCGATCCATACAGGGAGGTTGATGCTGCATCCTTCAGGATAGAAATGTCCTCGATTTCATCAGGGTTCATGGCTCCGATATTACCCGTGATCGGAAAACCATCTATTACATATAGAGGATCACTACCAGCCGAAACGGAAACCTGCCCGCGTATACGCACCGACATACCCTGCCCCGGTTTCCCGGTTGTTTGATTAATCTGTACGCCGGCAAGCCGTCCCTGTAGTTTCTGAGTAACTTGTGAAACAGGAATATCCTTTAACTCCTCACTCTTTACAGTCTGTACGGATCCTGTTATTTCCTTCTTCAACTGACTACCATATCCAACAACAACAACTTCCGTAAGCGCTTTTGAATCTGCATCCAATTCAATATTAATTGTTGTGTTATTTCCTATTACGATTTCCTTGGTCAGGTAACCTACAGAAGAAACCACCAGTGTTCCGCCAGCGTCGGGAACGCTAAGTGAGAAGTTGCCCTCTGTGTCTGACACGGTCCCGGTGGTGGTGCCCTTTACAAGCACACTTGTGCCAGGAAGCCCTTCTCCGTTTTCATCGGTAACCTTACCGGTGATAGTCTTATTGACTGCAGAAACCTCGCGTGCGTATTTCGCTTTAGTCAACAGAGGTTTACTTTCGGCATAGGAACACAAAGCGAGTGTAGCCATACATGTCAGCCACAGAAGTCTCCCTCTGTCTTTTCTTCCTGTACTTTCATTTGATAGTCCAGATTGAATCATAAAATTGATAGGTTTAGAATATAAGAATTTGTTAGAGTCATACCAATAGGGTATTTACATTTCATGATGAATATTACATAGGCCTTGTGTTAAGTGTAGGATATTTGATTCAAAGGAGATTATTCAATTAAGGCGGGAGCAATCAGATGTGGCTGACCGGATAGTTGTTGTGAAGAAGATTGTGACATAAACAAACAGTTGAATAATATGAATACCACTTATATAATAATACGTATGTTAAATAGTATTATTCGCAATACTAGCTTTAATATAAAATGGGACTATCCTGCTGTGTCCGGTTTTGAGAAATATTTTCTAAATATGTTTTTATTGAACTATAACATGTATGTCATCAAAATTTAGTGATATTTTCCAATTATTTGAAGTTTTAAAGCAAAAAATTACCGATCGCGTGAGCAACCGGTAATTTTCCAACAGAGCATAAAATTTCTATGATAACAAATCGGTAACCGCCTTACCTTTTCCATCCGGAGTGGTGTAGAATGGTCGTTTTTCTACTTCATATTGTGTGTCTTCCGGAATTCCCAGCGCATGGTAAATCGTTTGATGAACCTGGTCAATTTTTATTGAATTTTCAATCGTTTTACATGGTCGTTCATCTGCAGTCTTGCCATATACAAATCCTTTTTTAGCACCACCACCAAACATCAGCATCGAACATCCATCTGTGAAATGACGGTGCATTCCATAAAATTTCATGTCGTTAAGAATGTCCGGCTGGGCCACCTGTTCCTGCACTTTCTCACCGGGCCTTCCTTCTACCATCATATCCCTGCTGAACTCACTGGCCAATACAATCATTGTCCTCTCCAGCAGGCCTTGTTGATCAAGATCCTTTATCAATTGGGCAACGGGTCCGTCTATCTGCCGTTTCATTTCAACCAGTCTCGTATTGCCGTTTTCATGGGTATCCCATCCTTTGAAAGGCTCATATTCCGTGGTCACACTGATAAACCTCGCGCCCTGCTCTGTAAGCCTTCTGGCAAGCAGACAACCTAAACCAAACTTTCCAGTGTTGTAAATATCATAGCTTTTCTTCGGTTCTGTGCTCAAATCAAAGGCTTTCGACTCAGGGGAATTTAGCAATGCATATGCCTGCTCCATCGATCTTTTCAGTGATTCTCTCTGGTAGTCGCTGCCGTACTCACCTACGGGACTATTGTTGATCAATTCATTGTACAGCTGATTACGCCGCTCAAAACGTTTGGCATCCATACCGACCGGAGGTCGTACACTATCGAGACCCTGCGTCGGATCCGGAATAAAGAATGGGCCGAACTCATTGCCCAGGAAGCCTGCCGTATGAAATGCTTTTAATTCTTCTGCTTCTCCTACAGTAAAGCGCTGACCGATATCTATGAATGCCGGAATTACAGGATTCTTGGGTCCCAACTCCTTAGCGATCCAGGAACCTATATGTGGAGCAGCCACAGTTTGCGGTGGCTCGTAACAGGTATGCCAGTGATATTGATGTCGTGAATGGAGTATGTGCCCCATATCGGCCGCGACGTAGGAGCGAATCAGTGTACCCTTATCCATCACATTTCCGATAGATTGTAGTCCATCTGAAAAATAAATTCCATCCAATATTGTAGGCACAGACTTGAAAGTGCTAAGCACACGATTACCCTCCATTCCCGTCTCAAACGGTGTAAATTTTTTCGGATCAAATGTCTCAGTATGCGCCATACCACCTGCCATCCACAGCAGAATAACTGTATCCGCTTTTGAGTTTGTACCAGACTTGCACCCCAAAAGCATATTGCTGGCTGGCGATCCGGCGGCTAGTGCAGCCATAGTAGCTGCACTGGCATTTTTTAAAAACTCCCTCCTATTCCATTTCTGACCATGCATACATTTACGTATCTATATGATTATCAAATCGAAAACAAACTCCCTATTAATACTTTTTATACTGTATAAAATAATTAAAATTACTAAAAGCTACATAGGTATTATAAATAAATAAAGTATAATAAATTTTTAAAGTACAATACTTTTAATACTTTAAAT
>DASYHR010000685.1:0-2614 GCA_035998385.1 Dyadobacter sp.
TAAGTTATCAGTTCAGGCGTCGCGCGATTGTTCATGTAAATCGTGGTGTCCATCCAAAACTTGTTATAAATTTTTAGGTTTCCATCAGACCGTCAAGCCAGCTTTGAAATTCTAACCAGCTCACTTTTTTCATTAGGAGTATAAATTGCCCATTGTTCGGGATTCAGGTGGCCGGTTTCAAGATCGCCTGCTGGCTCGCCGCCCCAAACAGCTGCTGCTGGTAATTCCAGCTGGTCCCAAAGTTTGCTTCCAGCGAAGTGGTAAGTGCCTAACAGCAAGGAAGGTTTTAATATATTCCTATACCCTATGATCCACTTATCAATTAATCAGACTTGCAGTTACTACTAGTAATGCTACAGAAAGATATATTTTTCTCTTTTCGAGGCTATGTTTGTAATAACCATGTAACTTATTTTGTGCTAAAATAAACATCAATTTGTAACCAGAGAAGACATTTGAATAAATTACTGAAAGAAAGTCATTCAATGGAATCTTCGGTTGCCAGGCTGAAGGGTATTTTTCTATTTGTGGGTATACCAAGATAGGATGTTGACTTAGTGCAGAACTTGGGGGAATTAGCTACTGACCACCGGGGTAGTTTTAATGGGAAATGACGTTAGAGTTTTCTCGGTTTGATTTTTGGCTTGGTGAGGAGGTGAATTTTGTGATTAAAAAAGCCGCCTGCCGTCCGGTTATAGCCCGGCAGTTGTCATATCTGGCGCGACCAGTCAGTTCAATCTGCAAACACTTCAAACTTCTGCAGCCCCGCTTGCAAAACAGCCTCGTCGGATAGATAGTCAATCAAGGCATGCTGGATGTAATGGATGATCCTTTTTAAATCAGAACAGTATACCGAAGGATTATCAAACTGTAACTCGCGGCTGAAACGATGCGGTAAAAAGCCACCGCCACATACGCTGACCATAGGGCAGTTCTGACACAGGGCTGAGAGGTTGTGGTGCCCATTGTGGTAGATATGCATGAGTGGAGATTGCATGGCCTGCTCAAAATTGTGGGTTTGCAGATGATAGTTTTCTTTTGTGAAGCCATCTCCACAGATCTTCATTGCATCTACAGTTTCAATACTGCCATCAGTTTCAACGACCAGATAGTCGTTGGTCTGCTGACCGAGCATATCAAAACCCTGTCCTAATCCCAGACAGTTTACAATGACCTGAGTCAGGAAGCGGATATTGGGTTTACTATCATCATTGTCATAAAACCAGATATCAAACAAGCTGATCCACCAGTCGGCGTAACCGGTCTGTTGGGGCTTCTTATCGTGGTGGTGATGTGGAAAAAGAAAATCAATATTGGTAGCACCAGCCTTTTTGGAAAAAGCATAGAGCTCGTCAGGAGCGGTTTGGGGGTTTTGCACGCCAAGCAAACCAAACGGATAGTGGTGCCGGTTGCAAACTGCAAGTCCTTTCATGACTGCATCAAAGCTGCCATTACCCTTATGGTCTTTTCTGTGTAGGTCATTGACGTGTTTGGGCCCGTCAACACTGATACCGAGGCCTACCTGGTGCTTTCGGAAGACCTTGATCCAATCGTCGTTGAGTAAAATCCCATTGCTTTGGACTGCATAGTTAAGCTTGACCAGACTGTTTGTCTCACTGGAAATACGTGTGAGGAGTTGATCAAAGGCCCCCGTACCTAACAGTGTAGGTTCTCCGCCATGGAGTATGAGCTCAAAGCTTTCGGGGCGGTTGCGGGTAAAATAGTCAGTCAGGCGCCTGCATAGTTGATCGATGACATCGCTGCTGATAAACTTGGGCTGCTTCAAAAAACTCATATCTCCCTGGCTGTACATGTAGCAGTAGGTGCAATCCAGATTGCACCTACTGCACACCTTCAGGATTAGTCCTTTGAGCGGCTGTTTACTCATCGTCCAATTTCAATTTATCCGGGGTGATTCCGCCCTTGATCACTTCGACCCATCCGCCGTGGATGTTGTCTCCGATGATTTTGTTTGCTCCCAGATTGAGCTCATCCAGGGCTTTTTTCGCACTTTTCTTTGAAGTTTGTGCTGGTTTTTTTGGCTGATCCATAACTGTCTTATCTAATGTTATCTAATAGCATACTTGCCTTTTCCCAAATACTCTGATGTTCAAATTGATAAACGGGTTTGGTCGGCTCTCTGTCGCCGCCGCGAAGTAGCGAGGTATCTTCAGAGGCGAGCACCTCAATGGCGATTGAATGATCGGTTCCACTCAGATGGCATTTGGCCTTTAGGTCATCAATAGAAAGTCTCATATCTGAAAAGTGTTTAAGTGATAAGACAAAGAAACTGGATGTGATTTTGATGGGGAAATAATAGCGACAGTCGGTTGAATTATGAGACAGACTGCTGATTATTTGCGGTGAATGCACGCTTACATGGTGATACCTTCAATCCGTTTTCTGACTTCGTCTTTGAATGTTCTTCCGATTTGAAGTCTGTGGCCCTCTTTAAGCTTGATTTCGTTTCCTTCCAAAGCGACAATTTCCTGAAATTTGACGATGTAGGATCTGCTTATACGCAGGAAAGCATCTTCGGGAAGCTTGGACTCTATGTCCTTCATTGTCATTCTGATCACAATGTATCCTGTGGCGTTAACAGGTTCTATCAGAA
>DASYHR010000587.1:0-3977 GCA_035998385.1 Dyadobacter sp.
CTGACGACTTTTAAGTATATACTTGTTAAAGCACGGTTACTGCATCTGTCAATATAATACCTACAGAAGCACACGGCGCACACGCTAAACAAACCCGTACATGAAAGTGATTTTTACAATTGTCTTTTGTCTAACATCCGCCGTTCTCTCTGCTCAAAGCTTCGTCCTATCCCAGGGCGAGTACATGGATACGACACGCGTTTTCCATTCCGAGTGTGCTCCGCCTTATGCAATCTATTATTATCAGGTCAAAGCAAAATATCCGGTCAGCTCTTCCACCTTACTTACCGAAGCCCGGTCATTTATGGCAAAAAAGGGTAGTTCCGTTGAAGGGTCAGGTTATGTCACTTTTCGATTTTTTATCAATTGTAAAGGTACAATGAGTCGGGTGCAGGTATTACAAACGGACGAGAATTACAACACTACGCATTTTCCAAAAGAGTATGTAAACGGGCTGTACAGTTATTTGCAAACTCTTGATAAATGGCCCAATCAGTTCGAAGTACAGCAACTCAAAAACATCAATTATATCGCTTTCATCTCTTTCAAGTTAAAAAATGGGCAGATTGACAATATTATTCCTTAGCTTTTTATTGGTGCAGGTGACTGGCTACTCACAATCTGCAAAAGACTGTAAATCCAAAGCTTTTCAGGATAGCCTGATACAGGTATACTCTGAAAAAGCATGGAAATTCGGATATAATCATCCGCAGTGGGAGGCAAGTTGGGACAGCTTGCTTGCTATTTGTCCGGATGTGGCTAAAGCGTATCGGGAAAAAGCCATTCCCTATTTAAAAAACGGGGATTATGCCAAAGCTTTTCAACTTGAAGATAAGGCGGTAGAACTTGATCCGGAAAGCTGGATTGCCTACCGTGCATTTTTGCATTGTATTTTTACGAAAAACTACGAAAAGGCTTTGGTCGATTTTGAGCGCGCTGAAACTCTTGTACCCAAGGCTTATGTCATGGACCATACCTACTCATTTTACAAGGGATTAGCCTACATAGGTTTGGAAGAATTCGATAAGGCAGAGCAAGCTTTGTTAAAGGATATTGCTCAGCAACATGAAAAGAAAGGAAATAACGATACCCATTTCAATTCGCTGCTTTATCTAGGAATTGTGTACTACGAAATGAAAACATACACCAAAGCAGAAAAAGCTCTGAAAGATTGCCTCCGGCTATATGAACAATTGCCGGAGGCTAATTATTATCTGGCACTTACCTACAAAAAAACCGGTAATGCCATGGCTAAGCATTATGCGGAGAAGGCGAAAGAATATTTTCAGCTGGGCTATAAGATCAATGAAGACAATGAAAGTTATACCAATTATCCCAGGCAAATTGCTTTGTCAGATATTGAAGGGCAATGAGATAACTTTTGAGTTCCATCAATACAATTTCTCATAATACTCTTTTGCCATGCGGTCAGAATTAAAGTCTTCATTCACATCGTTCATACTATTGAGTACCATTTGCCCCCACTTATCCGGTTTTTTATAATAGGTCGGGATCACTGTTTTCTCCAGCATATCCAGAAGATTCTGTGAATCCTGCTTGTTGACATCGTCTTCCTTCGCAACTGGTAAAATGAAAGCGTTTTCTCCATCCCCGGCAAACTCACAAATCCATCCATCGAAGGTAGAGAGGTTCAGTGATGCATTCATGGCAGCTGTCATCCCGCTGGTTCCTGATGCTTCGCGCGTGACTACAGGCGTATTCAGCCATACATCCGAGCCGTCCTTCAATAATTTAGATAACGCCAGTTCGTATCCTGTGAGTACCGCCATGTTGGGAAAATGATGGCTGAGGAAATACAAATGATTAAATGTATTCACTGCGCCTTCATCTTTTGGATAAGGTTTGCCAGCCCAGATAATCTGAACTGGCTGAGAAGCATTTTCCATTATTTTGGTAAAACGTTTGATATCCCACACAAGCATATCTGGTCTTTTATAGGCTGCAAACCGCCGCGCCCACACGATGGTAAGTACATCGGGATCGAAAAGTTTACCACATTGATCTGCGACAGTTTGAAACAGAACCTTTTTCAGCTCTTTCTTTCGTGCGGAAATCAGTCCCATATCTTTTTTCAACCGACCTTCTTCCAATGTTTTATCCACCCAATAGGTGTTGTTCTGGGCATTGGTAATATGGCCGATCTCCGCTATTCCGGGAAATGCCTTCCACATCTGCCTCGAAACTTCTCCATGTAACTTGGAAACACCATTCGCTTTGCGGCTCATGGAAAGTGCAGCTAACGAATGATTAAAGACATCGCCTGTTTGACCACTGATTTTACGAACAGTGTCCAGGGAAAGTCCGGAGAAGAAGCCCAGCTTTTCAAGAAACTGCATATTGTGCTTTTCATTACCCGCTTCTTCGGGTGTATGCGTGGTAAATACAACACGCTTTCTAACGTCCTCCTCATTTCCAAACTTTTTGTAAAGCGGAAATAGCGCCGACACGGCATGGGCTTCATTCAGATGATATACCTCAGGCTCATAATTAAGCTCCTCCAGCAAACGCGCCCCACCTATTCCTAAAACCATACATTGCGCTACTTTGATGGTAGCATCAGCATCGTAGAGTGAATAACTGATCGCCCTCGTTTCTGCATCGTTATCATCAATGTCTGTTGTAAGCAAGAATAGCGGCGCAGACTGAAAGACCTCAGGAGCCAGATAATAAGCAGCAACCCAAGCCTGTTTCCCAAGAACCGGTATCTGGAAACGAATGCCTGTATCCTGCAGAAAATGGTATATCTTTTCACGAAAACGAGGCTCCATGCTCCCATCTATCTTGCGATCCTGGTCGTAATAGCCGTATTTCCATAACATGCCGATACCAATCAAATTCTGCTTCAGCGCATACACACTCCGCATGTGCGATCCTGCCAGAAAACCCAATCCGCCTGAATATATTTTCAACGGCTGGTCAACTGCAAATTCCATGGAAAAATAGGCAACAGACTTTTTATATTTCTTATCCGCTTTTAACGGATGCTTGTAAGGCAAAACAAAGCTTGATTCTGGCATAAAGACTTGGTTTTAGAAATGAGATGATGCAAATGAAATTAACAAAACTATACCATGTAACCTTTGAACATTAAAATAAAAAGCACCCGAATGACTATTTCAAACAGGTGCCTTTCAGTACATTGCTTATCTTTATTTACCGAAAAGTCTTGCCCAGAAACCTTTGGCTTTCGTTTTCGTCTCTTCATATTTCTCATTTGCCGCTTCTTTCAGCTCTGCAATTTCGACTTCAGCCTTGGCTTTTAGCTCTGCTGCTTTCACCTGTGCTTCTGCCAGTTTTTCGGCTGCCAGTTCTTTTGCGTCTTCCAATGCTTCCTCCGCATCTTCTCTGAAATCAGCAAGCTTTTCAGAAGCCTCGGCTTTAAGTTCCTGTGCTTTCACTTTTGCCTCGTCAAACTTTTCATTTGCTGCCACCTTCAGGTCATCTGCCTTATCCGAAAGATCGGCAGCTATTTCCTGCGCCCTTACTTTCCCGGCAGCGATATTCAGTTCTACTTCATTCTGAAGCTGATCAACCTTTCCTGAAAAGCCTTCTGCAACTTCTTCTACTTTTTCTGAAGCCTCTGCTTTCACTTCTTCTACCTTTGTAGCTACTTGCTCAGCCTTCTCCTCAGCTGCTGCCACCACTTCCTCCTTCTTTTCTGCAGCTGCCTCTTTCACTTCTTCAACCTTGTCCGCTACATCAGCCTTCACCTCCTCTGCTTTGTCCTCAATCTGTTCTTTCACCTCTGAAGCCGATTCCTTCACTTCCTGCACCTTATCCTCCGCAACTGCCTTCACTTCTACTGCTTTCTCTTCAGCTGCTTCTTTCACTTCGGAAACATCTTCCCTGGCATTGTCTATTTTCGCTCCAACAGCCGTTGTTTCAGTTTCAGCAACCTTTGCAGCTTCCTCTTTTACTTCTGTAGCTTTATCGAGAATATCTTCTTTTGCATCAGA
>DASYHR010000703.1:0-5346 GCA_035998385.1 Dyadobacter sp.
GTGCGAGCAAGGTATGGCAGGCAGTTACCCCGGAACCACAATGAACATACACATTTCTTATAGCTCTGTTTCCAATGACTTCACTGTATTTTTCCCGGAGCTGTTGAGCGTTTAAGAATTTCCCTTCGGCATCAAGATTGCTCAAATAAGGTACGTTTACAGCACCGGGAATATGCCCCGCTACCAAATCAATCGGCTCGCTCTCGCCTTTGAAGCGATAATTTTCCCTTACGTCAATGACCAGAAACCGATCATCGGCAACAGCAGCAGCTACATCTTCCATAACTACGGTTGGCTTCAGCCAGTCATCAAAAGTATAGGTTGATTTTTCCGAAAGACTCTTCCCCTCTCCTGCCTCAGTTTCAACCCCCTCTGCAATCGCAGCCTGGAGCCCTCCATCCAATACATGTACGTCCTGATGACCAGCGGAAGTGAACATCCACCACAAACGCGCTGCTGCGTTACCTCCATTTTTGTCGTCATAAATCACAACTTTGGACGAAGGTATAATACCCTTTTCTGCTAAAAAATGTGAGAACTGTGCAGGTGATGGTAATGGATGGCGACCACCATTTGCTGCGTTTTCTGTTTTGTGAGACAGCTCTGTTTCGAGGTCAGCGTACAGCGCTCCTTTGATGTGTCCCGCTTTGAATCTGTCGTAGGCATCTGCGCCACCACGTGCATCCAGAATGGTAATATTTTTTCCGTCAGAGGCTGATTGTTTGAAATCAGCTACACTTAAAATTCCCATGTTTATAAATGTGTTTTTTATACGAGTCAATAAAGTTAATCCCATAAAATGGAATAGAAACCCTTAGCCTGTACAAAAAGTAAGCATTTATAAGAGGCAAGATGGTGCATTATCTCACTATGGAAACTTTGACCTTTACCAACTCGTAGTAATCCAGCTGGCTGGCGACCGCAAATGCCTCTTTAGCAAGAATACTCTCAAGTGTTTCGCTATCAGCATAAATCTGCGGATCGTAGCTATCATCCACCATCTTTCCATTGAGTATATGTTCCCAGACAGGGTTGTCATCGGGCGAATCCTTTCGTTTGAAAGTCTGCATGGTGTGGGAAAATTAAACGGATTAAATCTTCTTGCTTGACTTTTCCAGTTCCTCGGGTGTAGGTCTGGTAGAGTTAATTCCTTCATCCGGAACCTTCATCTGAGCCGTCCAGGCAATTGCATTAAGTACAAGTTTTCGGAAATTATCATTTTGCCAATTGGCATGTATATGTGCGCCAGTGAAGCCAAATCCACGTCCGATCGCTGGTCGGTCGTAAGCCCATGCCATCACCTGTGGCTCCTTTTTTTCTAGAACCGCCTTTCTGACAAACTTATTATTGGAATGTGATCCGTCTTTGAGTTGTAGGGTTGATTCGGGTGGAAGAGTCTGTAGTATAGGCGTTACTCCATTCATACGATTGACAAATCGCATGTGGTAATACCATTCGTCTTTGATAGCGAATGGCTTCACTCCATTCGTCACCGGATGTTTCGGAATAGAATCAAAACTGGCAGTAAATACTGGATTTACAGACCAATCTGTCTCAAAATAGCCACCAATCCATTTTTGAAGGTATTGACCGCCCTCACCTTTCGGAATTTCAAGAGCAAAATGTAACATCACCAGCCCGGTTCCTTTGGCAAGGATCTGATCGAGTTTTGTAAGATGCGGAATGAGAAAGTGATCGTTGCCACCATCACTAAAAACTACGATAGTACTTGCTTCTTTGAGTGAAGTCAGATCATCAGGCCATCCCTGAATGACAAGCGTTTCAGAGTCAGGATATGCCGCTTTAAATTTCTCAGCGAGTAACTTCGTGCCGCCTTTATGCTCATGCTCTCCCTTCCTGTGGCTGTCGCCTCCGGCAATAAAAACAACTTGTTTAGGCCCGGAATCTTTCATCGGGATTGGCGGAGAAACCGCCCGCCAGACGAATGCAGATATTCCAATAACCAATACAAGTGCGGCGAGAATCAATCTTTGATTTGCAATCATCGTTTTAGTTTTTAGCCTCTGAATGTTTCCAACGTATTATATCATTGGTTACAATCGGGACAAAAACCACGCCAATGGACTTTATGCAACTCTGCCTGATCGCCTTACCAACGGAAATCCACCGCATTTTTCCCAGATAGTACGAATCAAGTTTCTTTCCTTTACAGAGTGTGGATTAAAGTCGATCACAATTTCTCCTTCATTAATTCTGGTTCTGAAAAACTGCGCATATTTGTCCGACATCACAGATCTTGACATTGCTCTGATCCCCCCGTCACGAAGATTTCCAACGACCATCATAGCAACGCCGGGAAATGCAACGAACTTGCCCAGGAACCGAATGGCAGTCTGGATAGCATTACCTGTAGCAGGACAGCCGCTGAGTTGGAAAGGATCTATCATCGGATCGTTATAGAATCTTTCTTTAGTGTGTTCCGACATCATCAATATGATCTCGTCTGGACGATAGCCCATCTGCAACAGGCTGTTATAAGCTATTTCTGCGTCCTCTTTGGTGGCAAAAATTCCGGTTACCGTTCCGGCATCCTGCCTTCTGTTGCTAATAATTTCCATACGCTCATCCTATTTTAACAAGTTGAAGGACATGTATAGTAAGAATTATACCACAACTTAAAAGAATAAGACAATTAGTATACGTTTTAATATCCTCAATGTACGTTAAGAATCTCATCAAAAATATGTAGATGCACTTCTACACTTTTGATAATATTTGTAATGAGATAGCCAGTCTTTTCAACTTATAACTATATTGAGGTGTTATTAAAATATTCTTTGTAAACGACTTAACCTTTAATCATGCGTAATTTTATCAGCCTGAAGAAAACAGGTTCATTGATCATGGCCGGGCTGCTTACCGGCATTAGTATTTCAGGATTCGCGCAAACCGGTGTTGGAACCAAAGCGCCAAAAGGTGCAGAGGTATATCTTGACGGAAGTCGTAAAATGCTGGATGAAAAATGGATCTATTGGGAAGGGCCCCGGTTCGCGGCTAAACCGCCTATCAAATGGATGGTCGTGAAAGATCCGGTGGATAAAGGCACTGTCATCAATTGTAACGATCCGGCTTCTGCAGGTGGACTGTATGGGTCAGCAGATATTGTTACGAAAAAAGAATTCCGTGACTTCCGCGCACACGTTGAATTTTTCATCACCAAACCAGGCGGCAACAGTGGTGTTTATCTGCAGAACCGGTACGAAATCCAGGTACTTGACGGCGACACTACCTCACACGGGATGGCTGCAATTATAAACGAAACAGCTTCTCCTTACCATGCCTACAATGGAATCGGCAAATGGAATGCGTATGATATTCTGTTCCGTGCAGCGCGCTTTAAGGATGGGAAGCTGGTTGAACAACCTGTTGTAACGCTTTATTTCAATGGTAAAAAAGTACACACCAACCATCATATCGCACAGGTTTGGGGTGGACCGAATTCGGGAATCGATGGCGGAAACGATAAAGGAAAAGGAATTACTGACAGACCGGGAGGATTGAAATTACAATCGGAAGGCCATGATGTGCTGTATCGGAATATCTGGATCAAAGAGGAAAATCTGGTAAGTGCCGACACTGATTTTTGAAATCTAAACTGACTATTTGAAAAAGCCTGATTAATTAAAAAATGAATTGGTCAGGCTTTTTTGCAATGCCTATTCCGTTCATCACGTTCTGTGGGGTCTGACGTTTCTGGGTAGACCCATTGCAACTCCGAAATACTAAAACTAATATGCCTGACCTGCAAGAAGAAAAGTTAAAATTCACTTTCAAAATGAAAGTAGAGCTGCGTTGGAGTGACATGGACCAACTCGGACATGTTAATAATGCGGTGTATCTCACCTATTTTGAGCAAGCAAGAATCGAATATCTGCATGAGGTGTGCAAATGGAACTGGAAAGAAACAGGCGCCATACTCGCCAACGCCTATGTCGATTACCACCGGCCGGTTATTTATCCTGCCCCAACTTACGTCTATGTCAGAGTAAGCAAGATGGGAAACAAAAGCTCTGAGATCTGCTATATGATTACGTCTGTTATTGATGACCAGGAAGTGCTAATGACAACCGGCTACACTGCAATGGTTACCTATGATTACATCAACAACACCAGCATTCCTATCCCGACAGAATTGAGGGAGCGAATTCAGCGATTTGAGAATTATCTTTTCTGATTAACTTCTGCAGGCATAGAAATAATACAAGCGGTGACAAAAAACCACCATAACTATGCTTGCAGAAAAATTCAAACTTAAAGGAAAAACAGCGCTGATAACCGGATCCAGCCAGGGAATAGGAAAAGGGATTGCGCTTGCATTTGCAGAATACGGGGCAGATATCATTCTGCATTATCGAAACGATGTAGACGAAGCCCGGGCAGTCGCAGAGGAAATACAAAAACTTGGCGTAGACGTGAAGTTGCTCGAAAGTGACTTGTCTTTGCCAGGGGCGGTGGATAGTTTCACTGAACGGTTATTTCAAATCACCAAAAGTATTGACATCCTTGTCATTAATGCATCCGTACAGATTCCCCGTGAATGGGATAAGGTGAAAGAACAGGATTTCGATCTACAGGCTCAAACCAATTTCAAAGCCACTTTCCAGTTGATACAACAAATAGCACCCCAAATGCTGGCTTCAGGCTGGGGAAGGATCGTGACTATCGGAAGTGTGCAACAGGTGAAACCACATCCGAATATGATTATTTACGCCGCAACAAAATCTGCCGTATTAAATCTGGTTCAAAACTTTGCCATGCATTTTGCAGACAAGGGCATAACGGTTAACAATTTGGCACCGGGCGTAATAGGCACGCCGCGCATTGAACAGGAAGTACCTGAAAGTGAAGAACGGATTGAAAAAAGATTAGAAACACCTTCAGGAAGAATAGGACAACCGGAAGATTGTGCGGCTGTGGCTTTGCTGCTGTGCTCGGAAGCTGGTAACTTTATAACAGGACAGAATATTTTCGTAGATGGCGGAATGAGTCTGTAAGTTATTCACTTCCTTTAACCCAATGAAAAACCTTTTACTAACCGCATTCCTTTTTGCGACCTGCTTCAAGTCTTTTGCACAGCGCGAAACCACTTATGACGTTGGCCAAATCAAAACGCCAATGGGCGAGATTCTTTTCTGGCTATATGACGAAACTCCAAACCACAAGGCAAGTTTCATCAAACTGGCCAATGAAAAATATTGGGATACCTATACTTTTAACCGGGTCATCAATAATTTTGTAGCACAGGGAGGATGCCCGGACACACCTGAGGGATTTTCACAATCTCCTTACTTGTTGAAGCCGGAATTCAACAGCAAAATCAGGCAT
>DASYHR010000727.1:0-2324 GCA_035998385.1 Dyadobacter sp.
AATTTTCTTTTATCCCGCGGGCACAATGTTCCGATTCCGCAATTGATTCGAGAATAGTGATCGCATTAAAAATGGTGTCACCAATATCTCCGTTTGAATCATCCGCGTTTGGAATCACATCCTCGACCAATTGCTTCAAAGCAACGCGGGCAATAAGGGAGGCGTCCTTGAAATTTCGGTTTTCAAATGCTTCCTGAGCCTTATTCAGAAAGTTATCAACCTTTCCCGACAAATCCCCGGCTGAGTAATAATCTACATAACCCTGACTCATTGAGGAACGGATTGCCTTTTTGATCAGATCACTGTATTTCTTTTCTACGTCAATATTCTCATCCTTGTGCGCAAAATACAGCTCAAATTGGACTTTAAGATTTTTGTCGTTCCCTGCCTGTTGCGCTACGAATTGCTTTAATTCAGCAAAGGACACCTTTTCCAGCAATGCATTGAAAGACAATGCCTGCTTCTTCACTTGCTTTTCAGGTTTAAGTTTGATGATTTTAACCTTATCCTTCAACTCATAAAACACTGCCACAATGTGTTTGCAAACATCAGCCTCATGCGGACAATCACAGGTATAGGCCTCAATTTCACCAGCATCAGATAGCTCAACTTCAACTGAATATATTTCCGATCCCTCGACTTCCGCACACCAAACACCATTCTCTTCTTCTAAAACATTCACCGCACCGTTATGGTAGTATTCCCTTCCCCGGATATGGATGGTGGTGGAGGTGTGGTTTTGAAAGTTGCTGAGGTTCACGTGGGTAAAATTTAAATCATTATTAGGCCTGAAATTAACATTGTACACTGACTTTTGCTAAATACAACAACTTATTAGAATGCTGAAGGCTCTGACGGAGCCTGATAGTGGAAATTTCATTGAATTGCTATAAAAAGGCTGTTCCTGCCGAAACAGGATGGCTGTTTGAGTAAACTCTCTTACTTAATGCGTACTCTGGAGGAGTGACCTGTTATAGAATGGATTGTGAAAAAATTATCAGGGCTCCGTAGGTGCCTGGTGCTGATTAATTACAACGGTCGTTCCTGATATGTAATCTCTGACAGCAAGCCTATTGCATTGAATTTCAGAATTACCTTACTGGATTTGGAAGGAGCTTCGATGTTATCACAATGTGTTCCTTTCTCTAAAAAATAAACATAAAACTTCTGATTGCGTTCGCCCAGCTGGTGTACGTCAGGGCGGCCCAGAATTTCACCAACTTCGTCGGCAAATTTACCCATCAGTTGCTTTTGCTCTGCTTTGAAGTCGTTGACCAGCGTGGTACGTAATCCGTTACAGCTACCTCTGTCACTACGCCATTTTTTCAGGTCCAGTTTGCCTAATTTTTCAGGTTGAGAGGAGCAGGACAGCATGCCTGCAAGAATTAGAACGGAGGAAATATATCTGATCATTGGTACGCCATTTCTGCAAAACACGAATCTACTCATATAATTATTCGTTATGAAATCTTTGGGTCAAATATCACCCTTGGAAAATACGTTCAATCTGTAAACATTGAAAAATGGTTGGGTCCATTTGTAATCTGTCATTCTTTTCGTCAGCGTCGGTAACTCATACATATGCGAAACATGAAAAAACTATTCATTTTATTATTTATAGCGAGCCCGGCGATAACGTGCCTTGCGCAATCTGTCCTGCCTGCGGACGCTGGTGATTGTGCGCGTATATTTTTTAAAGCACTTCAGGAGAAAGACAGCCAGACTTTACAATCCATCATAACTTCTGATTTTTCAGTCACAAGCTTCGATGGACGGGCTTTGGAGGGAAACTTCCTGATCCGGGCGATAGGGGAAGGATTGCTATCGGTGGATAGTGGAATGCTGTCGGGAACACGAACGCGTAGCTATGGCGATGTGGGTATTGTCCAGGGCAATTGGAGTGCGAGAGGAAAAATGCAAAATGTTAGTTTCAATAATGACCTTGCATATATGCTTGTGGCTGTAAAAGCAGGCGGGAGCTGGAAAGTTGCTGCGCTTCAGTTTACTCCGCTAAGGTAATTAAAACAAAAAGAGTGAGCCATATAAACATGACTCACTCCAACTTATATGATGATAGGAATTTTCTCCTAAACGTTCATCAACGATTCACGACGACGCATTTTGCCGGCAGGAATACCAAACATCATTTTAAAACGACGGCAGAAATAAGCGGTATCTTTGTAACCAACATCTGAACCGATGGCGCGGATGCTCTTTTTAGATGTACGTAGCAAATCCACTGCTTTCTCCATTCTCTGGTACTCGATATAATCCTGTGGATTAATACCAGTCAGCATTTTGAAATATTGACCTACGTAATCTTC
>DASYHR010000733.1:0-4474 GCA_035998385.1 Dyadobacter sp.
CTGAGAAGCGACCAAACCTACACAGCCACCCATCGCCTGGAGGAATCGCATGGTAATCAGCGAATCTACCGATGATGTAAACGCACAACCGATAGAAGCCAACACATACAGGAAAAGCCCTACATACAATGGCTTCTTCCTTCCGTAACGATCCAGAAGCGGACCGTAAACCACCTGTCCCAAACAAATTCCGATCAGATAACTCGTTAGCGAAAGCTGAACTTTATCGATAGTTGTACCCAAATCTTTGGCTATGGTAGGAAAGCCTGGCAGGTACATATCTATAGAAAAAGGGCTTATCGTGGCTAACGAACCAAGAATAAGAATAATGAAAGAATAGCGCTTACGACTCATGGATCAAAATAGAACTTAATGTAGCTTTAACGGTTGAAAACCTGCTTTAAGTTCCTGTTTTTTAATAAGTACAAAATTTGTGCAATATAATTATATCGTACAAATTGTCACAACAACAAATTAATTCATTGTTAAAATTTGGCACATTTTCGCGCATTCCGGTGTTGCCACTTTAAATCTGATTACATTTAAAATCTTCTATTGTTAAACTTTAATTATACGATTGATTATGAAGGTAGTTTTTGTACTATTATCGTTTTTGCTGCTGAATATTTACAAACCAGCGGAGCGCCCTGCCAGCGACGTAATTCCCGTGTGCCATACTCCTGCTTTCGCTCATGACATGGTAGCACTGGCAGCTGATCCGGCGTTTCAGCAACTTCATGATGTTCCACTGCCTTTTCATTACCTGGGAGAAGGAGAAACCATCACCTTCCCGGCGGCGGACGGAAAAGAGGCCTCGGGTTTTTTGTTGAAATCATCAAAGAAATCAGACAAATGGCTGTTGGTATATCAGGAATGGTGGGGACTGAATGACCACATCAAACAGGAGGCAGCAAAACTGCACAAAGATTTGGGAGATGTGAACGTGCTGGCTGTGGATATGTATGACGGCGAAGTAGGAACCACACGCGAAGAAGCCGGCAAACTTATGCAATCGGCTTCCAAAGAAAGACTTACTGCCATTCAGAAAGGTGCTATTGACTTTGCAGGAAAGAAGGCTAAAATTGCTTCTATTGGCTGGTGTTTTGGAGGTATGTTATCTCTGCAAAGCGCTATACTGGAACAGGGTCAGTCAGTAGGCTGCGTGATGTACTACGGTAGCCCTGAGAAAGACGTCGAGCGATTGAAGACTTTGAAAACAGACGTATTAGGTATTTTCGGGAGCCAGGATCAGGGAATTTCACCTGAAGTAGTAGCTCAGTTTGAAAAGGATATGAAGGCTGCAGGTAAGTCTGTAACCATTAAAATGTACGATGCAGTACACGGTTTTGCAAATCCAAGTAATCCGAAGCACGACCCTGTCGCTACTGCAGATGCTTATAAACTTTCGCTGGACTACTTGAAAAAGAAGTTTAAGTAGGTAAGGCTATTATTTCAAAGCTTCTACAAAAAGGTACTATTGTCACCCGGAACTTGCAGTTGCTGTGACCCTGAGCGCTAACATAGTGTCACCCTGAGCGGAGTTAAAGGGCTGCAACGACCCTTCGACTCCGCTCAGGGTGACAGTTGCATTTTCAGTTTCCAACACTTTAACAATAGCGCCTGCACCGATGTCCTAAATCTATGCAGGCGCTATTAGTTTACAACTTCGGACTTTACTTCTTCGTAACTCTGATCGAGATACGTCGGTTTTGTGCCCGGCCTTCTTCGGTTTCGTTCGATGCTACCGGATGTTCTTCGCCATAACCTTCAGATGTTAAACGCGCCTGGTTAATTCCCAGGTCTGCCAGCGCCTTTTTAACGCTCGAAGCCCTGTCCATAGACAATTTAAGATTTGCCACAGAGTCGCCGGTATTATCCGTATAACCTCCCAGCTTTACGTGCACATTCGGGTAAGCTTTCAGGATTTCAGCGACATTTTCCAGTTGTTCCTGAGACTCAGACTTCAATTTATCGCTACCGGTTTCGAATAGCAAACGATCAAAATCAAACCATGTCTCTTTGTCTGCAGCCTGATCAGACCTGATAAATTCAAGAAGAGACGCTTCTACGGGATTGCCGGATGCGGCAATGTTCAGTCTCGTTCCGTTCAGATCCAGAACTGCAGTTTCTACAACCGGAATATTCGCTTCTATAATTTCTTCAATCACTTCATCACCATGGCTTATTTTCGTTTCAGCAATATGAGGCGCAATTACAAGGGAGACAATCGACATGAGTTTGATCAGAATATTCATCGAAGGCCCTGAAGTATCTTTAAACGGGTCACCCACTGTATCTCCTGTCACAGCTGCCTTGTGTGGTTCTGATTTTTTGTAATAGGTTACGCCGTTAATCACTGCTCCTTTCTCAAACGACTTCTTGGCATTATCCCAGGCCCCACCTGCATTGTTCTGGAATATACCCATTAACACACCGGACACCGTCACACCTGCCAGCGTTCCTCCCAAAACCTCTGGACCAAATAAAAATCCGACAATGACAGGAACAAGCAGAGCGATAAGACCGGGTGCGACCATTTCTCTGATGGAAGCCTCGGTTGATATAGCCACGCATTTGTCATACTCAGGCTTGGCTTTTCCTTCCATAATTCCCGGAATTTCCCTGAACTGACGACGTACTTCTTCGACCATTTTCATCGCAGCTCTTCCTACGGCAGCTATCGCCAGCGAAGAGAAAATGAACGGGATCATTGCCCCCACGAACAATCCTGCGAGAACGTTGGCCTTGTATATGTCAATAGAATTAATCCCTGCCACTCCGCAAAACGCTGCAAAAAGAGCCAGGGACGTAAGTGCAGCAGACGCAATCGCAAAACCCTTTCCGGAAGCGGCGGTCGTGTTTCCAACTGCATCCAAAATATCTGTCCTGCCTCGTACTTCCTCAGGTAAATAGGCCATTTCAGCAATTCCACCTGCATTATCCGCAATAGGTCCGAACGCATCAATCGCTAATTGCATGGCAGTTGTCGCCATCATTCCCGCAGCTGCAATGGCTACACCGTACAATCCGGCAAACTCATAACTAATGAAAATACCAGCAGCCAGCACAAGCGTTGGAATTACAGTTGATTCCATACCAACCGAGAGTCCGCCGATGATATTCGTCGCGTGACCCGTAGATGACTGGTTCACGATAGACTGAACCGGACGTTTACCCATCGCTGTATAATATTCGGTCACGGTTGACATGATCGCCCCCACTACAGAACCCAGTAAAATCGCCCAGAACACGTCCATCGACGTAAACTCGACACCTCGGATACTGAGCACGCCTTCAGGCAACATCCATAATGTAAGTGGATAACTCGCAACCAAAACGAGCAAAATTGAACCCCAGTTACCACGATTGAGCGCCCCTTGCACGTTACCCTGATCGTTACTCACACGCACCAGTAACATACTGATGATGGAGGCGATCAGCCCGACCCCTGCAATCACCATGGGTAATAAGATCGGAGCAATACCACCAAAGTTGTCGGTCGTTTGAGCTACAATCTCTCGCCCCAATACCATCGTAGCCAGAATCGTCGCCACATAAGAACCAAATAAATCGGCGCCCATCCCTGCGACATCACCTACATTATCCCCTACGTTATCGGCAATCGTGGCTGGGTTACGCGGATCATCTTCGGGAATGCCAGCTTCTACCTTTCCCACAAGGTCAGCACCCACATCCGCTGCTTTGGTATAAATCCCTCCTCCCACACGTGCAAAGAGGGCAATGGATTCGGCGCCCAATGAAAAGCCGGCAAGTACTTCCAGCACTTTCTCCATGCCAAGTCCGTTCACATCCGTACTGTCACCTACAAAAGCAGAGTAAAGAATAATAAAAAGCCCTCCCAGTCCAATGACAGCAAGACTTGCCACGCCGATTCCCATTACGGAACCACCGGTAAATGACACTTCTAAAGCTTTGGTTAGACTCGTACGTGCAGCTTGCGTGGTTCGTACGTTGGATTTGGTAGCGATATTCATTCCAATGTAACCTGCGAAAGCAGATATAAACGCTCCAACCAAAAATGAAACGCCAATAAATACACTGGAATTTTCAACGAGGGTGCCGGAGTAGCCCAGCAAAATACTGACAATAATTCCAAAGACGATTAAAACACGCCATTCGGCTTTTAAAAATGCCAGTGCCCCGTCGGCAATGGCATCAGCAATTTCCTTCATTTCGGGACTTCCACTATCCTGTCGGACAACCCAGCCTCTTTTAAAAAACATAACCAGCAAGCCAACAATGCCCAACGCCGGAACCAAATACGTAATGTTACTCATGCGCGTTCAATTTTTGATGTTAACGGTTGAAATTCACGTAAATATAGAAAATGAACCCTCATAACAAAATCGAAAAACCGTTATTTTAGATCAATTTCAATGTTTTTTATAAATATTTCACGAAATAGATAGCCCTCACACGCCAGACTCAAACCTAAAATACTGAATAATAAGCA
>DASYHR010000734.1:0-3075 GCA_035998385.1 Dyadobacter sp.
CTTCGCTGGTTTTAGGAACAATCAATTTACTCATCGTATACATATTTCGGACATCCATCGCAGGCTGGCAGTTTGCCGACGACGAATCAGGAAAGACAATGTTTTTACAAATGTTTGTCTTTCTTCCTCTTATCCTTATGTCAATGACGTTCCCTATATTTTTGCAGGGACAAGGGCGGTACAGGTCCTATACAATATCCCAACTACTCCCTCTCGTTTTTCAGACTGGTATTCTGGCTCTTTCTCTTGTTAGCAAGCTGTCTTTTCAAACAGTACTATTAGCTCAAATTGCATACTGGTGCGTGATGGCAGCGACAGGCATAATAAATAGTGTGACAATGAAATACCACCCCATCATTGATCCGGCATTATTTACTGTCTTCAGCAAATTAGCTGTCAATATGTTCCCGCTTATACTTCTACAGTATGGACTGGCTCGTTTTGCTGTTCTGGCAGGTAGTCATTATTTAGCCCCGGCCGACCTTGGACACTTCATAGTGGCTTCAAATTTAGCCGAGGCATTGTCGATAGTATACACGTCCCTTAGCCCTATTATTTTTAGTCAAAGCCTCCAACAGCGGTCTGATATCAATCCACTGTTCCAAACCATACGTTTTTCGAACATGGCGATGGTACTCATTTTACTGATAATGCTGTCAGCAGGTAAGCCTATCTTCCTGTATATCTTCGGGAATTCATATGAGCAGAGCTGGCCTTTGCTCATGCTGACGTTTCCCGGAGTGGTCATGCATGGCATTTCTGTGCTTTTAATTAATTACCTCATTGCATCAGAAATGACATCCCGGGTGCTTTTCGTATACCTCACAGGCCTTTTTGTACTGATCAGCTCCTCCACCATTCTTTGCCCTGCCTATGGCGGTCCGGGTCTTTGCAGTGCGCTGGCTTTATCTTCTCTGACAACACTGGTAACAAGTTCGCTACTGATTAAACGAAAAAGCAACTACTGCATCTATTCTTTATTCATACCAAAACAAGAAGACTGGTTGATTATAAAAAAGTTAGCTGTAAAAAAGCGGGAGCTGTGATGTCTATATGATGAAAAATAAAGTGCTCATTATTGGAAAAATACCCCCTCCTGTCGGTGGAGTCACTGTTCATGTCAGCAGATTTATTGATCAATTAAATACGCTCGGATATACGGATTATGTGTTCCTGGATTTAAAGCGTACATCAATAACAGGCGTTATTCACGCAATCTTAAGCCATCCCGTTATACATCTTCACACCTCAAATACATATCTGCAGTTCCTGATCACATTACTCACGCGATTTCTCAACAGAAAGCTGATCATTACCTTTCATGGAAATATGGGCAGATATGGCAATTTTCGCGATATCCTTACTAAACTTTGCTGCAAGTATTGTACAGTTCCGATTGTGCAAAATGAATACAGCTATCAGAAAGCAATAAACCTGAATACCAGGACCATTTTGCTCAGCGCGTACATTCAGGCCAGGATTCAAACTCCCTTATCTCCCACTACCGCTTTGCTCATAGAAGCCTTCACTTACAAGTACGACTACCTGTTCTGCACCAATGCAAGCACTTTGTCATTCGATCGTTCGGAGCTGGAAATTTACGGTATAGGAGATTTGACAGACGTCTTCGCAAACTTGCCAAAAGCCGGGTTGATCATCTCCGACCCTTCCGGCAGATACATCCGCTACATTGGAACGAAGAATGCTCTACCACCCAATATTTGTTTTATCTCCACTCCGCACGATTTTCTCAGCATACTGGATTATGCTGATTGTCTGATCAGAAATACCACTACAGATGGCGATTCAATATCTATACATGAAGCACTGGAAAAAGGAGTAATCGTGATGGCCACTGACTGTGTAAGCAGGCCTGTTGGTTGCCGAACATATCGGCACATCTCTAATCTGGATTTAATAGCAGAACTCAAATCGGCGCAACGGGATCAATGCTGCTCAACAGGCGAAAGTAATGCAAATGTTACGAATGCGCTGGTGGACTTATATGATGTATGTATGCGGAATGTATTGCAATGATGTGTATCTCTGAGGCACTTAGTAAAAAAACAAAGGCATAGAAAAACTTCCATGCCCTGTTTCACACTATACACACACTATATTTTTAATTTCTATATATATCGTCTATTAAGAAATCTTCATTTTGAATTGATACCGCAAAATAACAAATTAAACTTATCACAAAAAAACTTTAAGTAATGATTTTACAGATTCTAAGCAATTTGTAATAAAAATTTGATGCTTTATCCACTAAAGACCACTTTGCGATACGCTTGTCACTTTGTCAGAAAGTTACGAAGCAAAGTTATTACTTCAAATCCTCTATCGGCAACCCACATAAATATTACGAACAGATGCTTCATGAGTACCTATTGGTAACGATATTTATTTGCACGTATTGGGTTTACATAGAATATTCAGTCTAATTAACGTAAAATTGACAACAAATGTTGTAAAAATTTAATGTTGTCTCAATAAAAATCAAATTTAAAAACTGTCTCCCGTTGATCCCTTTTGAGGATTTACCAATCAGAAATGTTTATTTTGTCGTTAATTCATGCTTTTGCTTGCTGGCAGAGCCCGTAGTGGACAAAAATGCTGAAAAATCTGTTAAGTCCAGAAGGTAATCATACCATTACAAAAACAATACTATGCGCATCAATCCCGAAACCGTCGACCGAATTAAGCAAACTGCTGACATAGTGGAGGTTATCGGAGATTTTGTATCCTTGAAAAAAAAAGGAGCCAACTACTCGGCATGCTGCCCTTTTCACAATGAGAAGACACCATCCTTTAATGTCAATCCGGTAAGACAGATCTACAAATGTTTTGGTTGCGGAGCTGCGGGCGACGCAATTAAATTTGTGATGGATGTAGATGGCATCGGATATGGTGAAGCACTCCGTTACCTGGCAGACAAATACGGTATTGAAGTTGAGGAAGAAGAAGTAACTAATGAGGAAGCAGTAAGGCAAAATGCCCGCGAAAGCCTTTACATTGTACTCAATTATGCCAAAAATTTCTATCAGCAACAACTTCATGAAAATGATGAAGGAC
>DASYHR010000759.1:0-2518 GCA_035998385.1 Dyadobacter sp.
TATCTTCAACGCTTTTTGGTTTATCTTCTTCCAGATGAAAAAGGTAGCAGTGGGCTTCAGTTTAAATATTTTTCCAATTGTCTCATGTAGCGACTGTTAGATATGGCAAAGCTGAAAAACCTCTGGTTTGATTTTGTGGATCTGGTATTCCCCCGTTGCTGTGCTGCCTGTAACGGAAGTTTGCTTGGGAATGAAGAAACAATCTGTACGGTTTGCCGCATGGTATTACCCAGAATCGAGAAAAACGGAGTTTATGCAGAAGACATTCAGTATCGATTCGCCGGGATACCGGAAGTGCTATCCACACAGTCTTTTCTACTTTTTACAAAAAGAGGAAAGGCGCAGAAGTTACTACATGCACTGAAATACCGTGGTAATAAGGATGTAGGTTTACTATTGGGTTTTATGTTTGGCAAAGAGCTGATTCAGGAAGCACAATTACCCGTTGCAGAATTGATCGTCAGTGTACCCTTACACAAGCGGAAACTAGCCAAAAGAGGTTATAATCAAAGTGATTTGCTTGCAGAAGGATTGTCACAGGCAACAGGTATACCGTGGAGCGCTACCGCTTTGACAAGGAATAAATTTACCGAAACACAGACAGGAAAAAGTAAGCAGGAACGGAGGGACAACGTGGCTGGTGTATTTGGTGTGGAGCCAGGATTGCGATGCGATAGTGTTATCGTGATTGATGATGTGCTCACGACCGGTGCTACGCTGAGCGCTTGTGTTGAAACATTAAGAGAGGCCGGATTCAAGGAGTTTCATATACTGACAATTGCCGTTGCACAACACTGACCATGAAAAAAGCCGCTATCCTGATAGAATAGCGGCTTTTTCTAAAATAGTATCTGAGCTTATTGCTTACGACTTCCTGTAGCAATCATTGCACAACGGAAACCAACCATAGCAGTTGCTGAATCCTGATCCATATAACGACGAGTACCCGGAGATAACCAATACGCTACATCTGACCATGAACCACCTTTGTAAACTCGCAGGTTGTCATTGATGATAGAGTTGGAATTTTTTGTATCGTAGTTTTTAGCATCATCCTGATAACCATCACGACGGAAAGAGTTCAAGTCATTCACATCCGTGTTAGACATTGGGCGATACACGTCATAAACCCATTCACTTACATTACCGGCCATGTCGTACAATCCGTTGTCATTGGCAGGATAGGAACGAATTTCTTGTGTGATGATCGCACCATCGTTGGATTTTCCTGCTATACCAGCATAGTCACCAGGTCCGCGTTTGAAGTTCGCCAACATTGTTCCTTGCTTGCGACCACGTGGATTACGCATTGTTGAACCATCCCACGGGTAAATTCTTTGGTTTGACTGATTTTCATCAGAATACTGCGTTCCGATCATTGCAATAGCAGCATATTCGAATTCAGCTTCAGTTGGAAGACGGTATGGAGGCATTACATAACCACTCTCAATTCTTAACTGAGGAGCAGCTGTTCCTGAACTTGCCACGGCTTCAGCTTCTGCAGCAGCTGCGGCTTTTTTCTTCTTGCCAAAAGACAATCCTTTTTTCTTTCCTGCAGCAGCACCGGCAGTGTTGTTTGCCTGGCTCACGGCAGCAGTGCGCCATGCACAGTAGTCATTAGCCTGAACCCAGGATACACCAACCACCGGATACAAACGGAAACCCGGGTGACGCAGATACATGGTTACATAAGAATCATTGAATGACAGTTCGTTGAACCAAACTGCGGTATCAGGTAGAGCTTTTGCGTAGAACTCTTCAGAAGAGTCTCTTTGTACAGCATTTAAATATTCAAGATAGTGAACGTTGGCAACTTCAGTCTGATCCATGTAGAAAGACTGAATACTGACAGTACGCTTCGGGTTATCTCTTCTTCCCATTACTTCCTCTTCCAGAGATCCCATGGTGAAACGACCACCTTCGATGTAAACAAGGTCAGGACCAGCAGGTAGTGCCTTGTATTGTTTTACTTCAAAGCCGTCTTTACCATTGTAAGCCAAACCAGTTTTAGAGCTTTCCTTGCCCGGCTTCAGGCTGGTAGGCCTTTTTTTACTACAGGAAGTGGCCGCTATTAACACCACTAAAATTAGTGCGATCGACCGGATACCCATCTTATGCATGCAAATCATTGCTTTAAAGTGACTTAAGTGTTTGTCTTTTTTTATAGTATGCGTAACCGCAAATGTATGAAATGAATCGAAATTTTTCTTTAAAACTTCTCTATTGCGTCATTTCCATCAAAATTTTCCTTCCCTGATCTATATTTTTTACATTTTCACAAATCAGAATCAGTTTCCCTTTCTGATCTTTGAAAGACATCTGTTTAGGATGCATTTTGATATAATCAATAACCCGACCGAATTTGGCTGATTGGAAAAATTCATCATTCTGCGAAGTAACGAAGTATCCTTTCATTGTATTGCTTTTTAATGTCAGTTTTTCGAAACACAGACTTTCGGCCTCCCATCTCAACCTCACTGTTTTCAGAAGATCCTGAACCTCAGAAGGCACGGGCCCA
>DASYHR010000793.1:0-5624 GCA_035998385.1 Dyadobacter sp.
TCCCGCCGGTTCTCCAATGAACACCGCTCCTCCTAAATCTGCAGCGAAATCGTTGCAGGTAGACAGTACCTTTACTGTAAGAACGAACGAGCCGATTAAATTTGAAAAAGAAGGACTCTACAACATTTTCTCTGACACGACGCAGTCAGAAGGAATGGGTATACTGGTTGTAAATGAGCGTTTTCCAAAAACCACACAGCCGGAAATGCTGTTGGGACCTTTGCTCTATATGAGCACAAACACTGAAATCGCAGACATCAAAAAGGCTGAGGATTTCAAAAAGGCCCTGGATAAATACTGGCTTAATCTGATGAACGGCAACGAAGATCTTGCACGTCAGTCGATAAAATCTTTTTACACTCGTGTCGAAGAAGCAAATACCTTGTTTACTACCTACAAAGAAGGATGGAAAACGGACAAGGGAATGATATATATTATTTTGGGTTCGCCGGACAAGGTACAACGTAGTAAAGACCGTGAGGTTTGGACTTACGAACGCCGTGGCAATGCGCAAAACGTCAATTTTACATTTAACAGAAGAAACAATCAATTTGTGGATGACCACTACGAGCTGGTTCGGTATGCCGAATATCAGCCTATTTGGTATCCAATGGTAGAAGCATGGAGAAACGGAACTATACGGTAAGAAAACCCGCCCCAAGACCATCCCAGGCAGATATGGTTTTTGGTACACAGTCGGTACTTGAAACACTTCGCTCAGGGAAAGAGATCGAAAGGCTATTTATTCAGAGAGAGCTTGGTATGGCTGAGATTGAAAAACTCGCCAAAGAGCTTGGTATCCCCTATCAGCGCGTGCCGGTTGAAAAACTGAACCGTGTAACAAGAAAGAATCATCAGGGAGTTATCGCTTTTGTCTCTCCGATTCAGTATATGCCGCTGCACAACCTGCTTACTCAGGTATACGAAGATGGAAAGGTTCCTTTTTTCCTGTTGTTGGACAGGATTACAGATGTAAGAAACTTCGGAGCTATTGCACGTACTGCTGAGTGTGCGGGTGTACAGGGCATCATTGTACCAATTAAAGGTGGCGCGCAAATCAATGCGGATGCTATGAAGACATCCTCAGGAGCACTTAACTTTCTGCCAATTTGCAGAGAGCCAAACTTGTATGAGACGTTACTTTACCTTCGTAACAGTGGCTTACAAATAATCGCTTGTACTGAAAAAGCCGAAAAGTCTGTCTACGACATCGATTTTTCTGTACCAACCGTCGTGATTATGGGTTCGGAAGAAGATGGTATCTCCAAAGAATTTATACAGCTCGCTGATAGCGGCGCCAGAATTCCATTAAATGGCAAGGTTGAGTCGCTGAACGTAGCAGTTGCCAGCTCTATTATACTGTATGAGGCAGTGAGGCAGAGAATCTGATAACCAGTTGATAATCAAGAGTTAAGAATTAAGTCAGGCGATACTAACTCCGCCTGACTTAATTCTTAACTCTTAATTCAACGCCGCTGCTTCCTGCCTGAAATTCTTCATAATCCAGCCCCCTCCAACTACATCGTCTCCTTCATAGAAAACGGCAGCCTGACCTGGTGCTATCCCATTAACACCGTCGTGGAAGTGCACTTTCACTTTTCCATCTGCGTCAGGTAAAAGTGTTGCGGGCGTTCCGTCATGTTTGTAACGCACCTTGGTTACGGTTTCTAACGGTCGAGTTATACCTTCGTATTTCTGCCAGTTCAATTTCCCTACTACCATTCCATCGCGGAAAAGATCAGGCAAATCGCCCAAAACAACTTCATTGGTATCTTTTCGTACTTCGGTTACAAATACCGGACGTCCCAAAGCAATACCAAGTCCTTTACGCTGACCTACGGTGTAAAACGGATATCCTTCATGTTTACCTACGATAGTACCGTCTTCATATACAAAATTCCCTCCTGCTACTTCAGCTTCCAATCCAGGAATACGGCGTTTCAGGAAGCCGCGGTAATCGTTATCAGGAACGAAACAGATTTCATAACTTTCAGCTTTATTGACCAGATCAATAAAACCACGCTCTCTTGCCATTTCACGGATTTCAGTTTTGTGTAAAAATCCGAGCGGCAGTTTTGTTCTGCTCAAACTCTCCTGCGATACACCCCAAAGTACATAACTCTGATCTTTCCAGGCATCTATTCCTTTTGATACATAGTGGCGACCTTCATGAACATTCATGTTGGCATAATGGCCGGTAGCAATAAATTCGCAATCGAGCCTGTCGGCACGACGTAGCAAAGCATCCCATTTGATGTGTGTGTTACACAAAACGCAAGGATTTGGCGTGCGCCCCTCCAGGTATTCTCCTGTAAAATGATCGATTACATAATCCCCGAACTCGTTACGGATATCAAGAATATAATGTGGGAAGCCCAGTTCTACGGCGATACTACGGGCATCATTGATGGAGTCGAGCGAACAGCATCCTGTTTCCTTTTTCGATCCACCGCTACTGGCATAGTCCCAGGTTTTCATCGTCATACCGATGACCTCGTAACCTTGCTCGTGTAACATAACAGCTGCCAAAGAGCTGTCGATGCCGCCACTCATGGCGACTAATATTCGTCCGTGTTTACTCATGATGAGAATCTGCGAAGGTTGAACGCCTTCCGATTTAGTTTAAATTGAAATTGTCTAACGACAGCTATTTGCCGTTAAGTTCCGCAAAGGTAGTGATATTGAACGACAAATGTTGATATGAATAAGTGTCAGGCTATTACCTGACGGATCACGTTTTTGATATTCAGCTCAATAATATCGGTCATACTTTCACAACGATTGTAATGCGTATCCTGATAGTGCTTCGCAAGCCCCGAACTTAGCTCGTGCACATTATCAGCCGTAGAAATATTGTCTTTTTTAGAGACATCACGCAACTCTTTAAGCCTGTACCTCTCGCTTCGGGCCTGGTACATGATCGAAGACTGCTCTTCCTGCTGGTACTGCAGCACCGTTTTATCCGTGAGATATTCCATTGCCAGCTCCACATATGCCCTGTTTTCTTTGAAAAACTGTGGCATATATACTTTCAGATTGCCCTCGTAAAACTGCTGATCAAAATCTATGGCACGCAGGCGGAATTGAAAATCATCAAAATCCGGCGTAATCTGCATGACAAAGTTATAGGCACGCATATCCCCCAAGAGCGTGATTTTACACCGCTCGTTAAATTTGACAAACTCTTTGGCAATACGAATCGGGTTGTAGTCAGTATGTCCCAGCCGCGTTTTGGCAAATACGTCTCCGGGAATACCTGCAATATGTTCTTCTACCAGCGTCTCACCGTCTACCAGGTAATTCACCTGGTTTGGAGAAAAAATCTCTTCCAGCTCCAATCCATAAATCCGGGAAGCATCCGCCTTTTTGATATAAAAGTAATCGTAGATGTCATTAAGTCGGTTTACGATTTTAACCCGGAATGGATTAGAGTTACCAAACTTGCAGTAATCAATCCTGTCAATGTATTTGTGCTCCACAATACGCAGGTTACCGGACGCCTTCAACATAGCATATGCTTTCTTTAGTCCTGTATGCAGCCTTTCTATTTCATGGGGAGGATACATCGGACTTTCCCACAACGTATCATTTCCAAATTTATCTGTCACCGGAAAAGACTCATGAAAATGGAGCAAGTCATGGTAACTGACCGGAAGCCGGGCATCCCGCTGGTAGAACCGCAAATACTTTCTCAACTCCGTGCTAACCGGATAAATAGGCTTCTTCTTCAGAATTGTTACATCACCCTGTTCCATACTTCTATTTAACTGTAACGTGTAAATTTCCTCCTCAACAGTTACCAAGCTACAAAAATTAACTCAATCTGGTAAGTCGGGCGAGTTTAGTAACAAACATAAACTACAAATAAGCTCTGATTACAATTTCACAATGCTAACTTCACAGGCTTTAAGCTTATGAAAACAGAAAGAGATCTTTACGGTTTAGTTGTTTGCGGTGGACAAAGTCAGCGGATGGGGAAGGACAAAGCTTTTCTAACCTATTTCCAAAAGCCACAGTGTTTTCATATTGCTGATCTTTTGAACGATAGACCCTCAATTTGCGAGCGGGTGCTGATATCCTGCAATGATCAACAGCGGAAGCTCATTCCAGATGAATACCATCCCATGCCCGATCTGTCTGACTACAAAGAAAACGGACCGATAGCCTCGTTGCTGACTGCCTTTGAGATTTATCCGGACAATGACTTCTTGGTAATCGGATGTGATTATCCACTGCTTACTAAACGAGAATTACACTCTTTCCTGAACAACATCAGGAGAGATCAAATCGCTGCTACTTTTTACAATAAGGATGACAAATACGAGCCGTTGATAGGTTGGTACGCGGCAGAATGCGCACCGCTAGTCAAACAATTTTTTGTTGATGGAAACCGTTCTCTTCAACATTTTCTCAGGATCAACAACGCTGAAAAATACATACCTGACAACGAAGAGACAATGATGAGTGCAGATACGCCTGACGCTTACAATCGCATTCACAACATTTTGAAAAACCAACCTTAACATGAATCCCGATACCTCTGTAGTTACAAGATCCATTCAAAAATCCACACATGAAGGTCTGCTCTGGCAGGATGACTTTCTGGCGGTAGAAGAGCCGTTAGAAATCAGTATAGCCTATTCAGATGGGCAAAAGAATATCAGAAAAAATATATCAGTGACCATGCGCACACCTTCCAGCGATGAAGAGCTGGCGTTGGGATTTCTGTTCACGGAAGGTATTATTCAGCGTATTGATCAGGTTGAAAAAGTAAAACAAAGTGAACTCGAACTCAATAAAGTTACTGTTCAACTTAAAGAAGGAAATGTGCCCAATCTCAATACCTCAGAGCGCAACTTTTACACTACGTCGAGCTGTGGGGTATGTGGTAAAGCGAGTATTGATGCGATTCATGTGGCCTCCTCGTTCAACAATGAAACACAAATAGTGAAAGTTTCCGATCGCGTTTTTCCGAAAATCCTTTGTGAGCTGGATAACAGACAAAATATTTTTGAAGCCACCGGAGGGTTACACGCTTCTACACTATTTGACCTGGAAGGCAATTTCCAAATGCTCTTTGAAGATGTCGGCAGGCACAATGCGCTGGATAAACTGATCGGTGCTGCATTCAAAAATAGTATGCTGCCTTTGCAAGGATCGATTTTATTACTGAGTGGAAGAGCAAGCTTTGAGCTTATTCAAAAAGCACACATGGCGGGAATCAGGATAGTAGCTGCTATCGGCGCTCCGTCCAGTCTCGCTGCCGACCTAGCCGAGTCGTCGGGTATCACTCTGATCGGTTTTTTATCAAAAGAAAAATTCAACATTTACACTGGTTTCGACCGGATCAGCAAATTATGAAAATCAGGATACAGGGAAATTCGGTCAGATTCAGACTCTCCCGAACAGAAGTTGAGAAGCTTTGTTCTAGAGGGCAAATTGAAGATGCTACCTCATTCGGAGCTACGAGTTTCAGCTATGCGATACGAAGTGACGATCAAACTGAACATCTGAAAGCCTCGTTCTCAGGTCAGCAAATCACACTATTTGTCCCGGAGTACTTGCTAAAAGACTGGAGTGACAACCAGGTAGTTGGTTTTGATGCTAATATGCCGCTGGACGCA
>DASYHR010000800.1:0-1822 GCA_035998385.1 Dyadobacter sp.
ACACCATTTCCTGTATTCGTCGCAATGATAATATTTTATTCTGTGGTAAGCAAATACAAATTTCAGATGCAAGTTTGGCAAGCTCATTGTTATCGTGTTCCGGCTGCAAATCCAAGATGCTATAGCTGCGTATGGCAGAAATTCTATGCTGTTTCGCGTGTAGTTAAATCTAGGTTCACAAGGTTTAGCTACACGCAATGCCTGAGCCTGATATATTACAGAATTGTTGATGTGAGAATCATCACTCCCGCCCGACAGAGTAAGAATATTACGCCAGCATTAATCTGCAGCAGATTAGTTACCTGACAGATATATATCCATCCGATACCTGACTCCCGTCCTGTGAACATATTTGATAATGGCGGCGAATATCACTGTAAGGTTATGACTGAGGTGGTTAGTCGAACACATTACTACTTTGTAGTCAGTGGGCGCGAAGCCGCCTTTCAATAAATTAATTGAGCCGGGCGGTCAATTAAATTGTTGGACATAAGCAAGGTGCTGAAAGAGGCAGGATAGCAAAAAAATGGAGTAATTCGGGAGAAGCTTTATCGTCAGAATTTTTCGAAAATACTTGAGTGCCCGTTATTGCTGTTGAAATAATAAGATCAGTTTTGCACGTTTGTACTATAAAAATAAAAACAGTTCTCAGAGAAGATGTCGCCTTATCCTTAGATCTGTTCGGTAATTATGGAGTAAGAGGGATCCTAAATACAACAAGAATTTTATGTAGATTACTGATTGCTTATGAGTTGCTGTTTACGCATCCGGTGATAGTCTGACGGTCTTGAACCAATAATTCGTTAATTCGAGCGCGATTTTTTCGAGTGCCGGAAAGCTCTGCGGCTTGACTATAAAACTGCTTGCTCCAAGTTTGTAGGAGGCGATGATAGCATTAATATCAGAAGTCGTCGTCAGAACTATGACCGGTATACCGCAAAAGCGGCTGTTGCCTGAAAACTGTAAAAGAAACTCAAATCCAGTCATAACCGGCATATTGAGATCAAGCAAAATCAGATCCGGTCTGTAAGCGGACTTAATCATGACATCCAAAGCTTGCCTTCCGTTACCTGCGAATTGTAACACACATTGGCACTCGCAGCTGGTAAAAGCGTCAGAGATTAGTAGTTGGTCATCTGTGTCATCATCTATAATCAACACATTGTGCAGGAACATTTGTCATAGCGTTTGTTGTGATGCTATAAAGATAGCAACTTGAAAATAACATTTATCACTGTTGAAACCTGTCCCTCGCTTCTATCTTACAACCTGAAGTGATGGATGTCTCTCTGATAGATATAAACCACTTTTACCGAAGGTTCTGATCAATTTTTGCGAGCGCAAAAAACTAGCTCAAACATCTCGTGTATAGATGTAATTGCGTTTTTAATTCGTGTTCAACTGAGCGACTCATCTTGAAAGGCCGGATGCATGACTTTCAGAGCAACTCTATACTATTTCTCAGTAATCTTACCTTTTTATGTTGTTCCATCTTCTTTAACAGTCGCGAAATAACCTCCCTCGAGGAATTTAGATCACTGGCTATTTGCTGATGAGTCATGAAGATCTGGCTTCCCTTACTTTTGGAAAATTGGTTTTTCAGGTATGATTCCAGTCTTTCGTCCATGCCTTTGAAAACGACATTATCAAATACGACTAGCAGCTCTTCAAAGCGGGCACGGTAATTGGCAATAACAAAATAGTACCAGGTTCTGTATTTTTGCATCAGCTCGTCCATGAGTTGGATCGGTATCATGACAGCAACGGTTTCTTCGACGGTTTTAGCCATGATTTCACTGGCCTCTTGTCTGGTGTTACAAAT
>DASYHR010000848.1:0-3122 GCA_035998385.1 Dyadobacter sp.
TTTTGTAAAATGCTATCGTAGAAAGGTGTATTGGCAGCGATAACAGCAGAACGGCTCTCTTCGCCGAATTTGGCGATTCCCCAACCATCCATGATGATAAGAATTACTTTCTTGCTCAAAGTATATAAAGTTTAAGTATTCAGATTCTTATATAGTAACAAACCCTATTGCAGGTTAGCTCCAGGTTATACCGTCAGATTATGTTTTTCTATCAGATATTCCAAAAATTTTTCCCCACTCCTTTGCACGATGTTGTATACATCGGTGAATGCAGAGTCTTCGTCGTAATAAGGGTCCGGTACAATGACTGATTCCAGCCGTTCAGGATCGAAGAGCCTGTAGAGATACAATTTGTCCTCAGGCAGATAAAATCCATTTGTACGAAAACTTTGTTCACGGATATGAGAAAAATTGGATTCATCCATAGCCATGATGTAATCAAAGCCGGCAAAATCGTCATACGCGAGCTGACGTGCAGTATGTGTCAGTTTAATTCCTTTTTCAAGTGCAGTTTTCCTCATCCGTTTGTCGGGCAGACTTCCGGTGTGATAAGCTGCAGTGCCGGCCGAATCACAAGAAATGATATCTTCCAATCCTTTCTTTTCAACCATATTTTTAAAGACTCCTTCGGCTACAGGAGATCGGCATATATTTCCTAAACAAACAAAAAGTACTCTGATCAAAGTAAAATGATAGTATGGATCGCCTGAGATGAAGCGGAAGCACGCTGATTCTGATATGAATCACTCTTCAGTTTTAAGGCTTGTTATTTTCGTCCACGATTACGTAAACTTCTTCCTTCGGACGTCTCATGAGATAAGTTTCTCTTGCCCATTTTTCAAGCATTCGGGGATTACCCAATACTTCTTCTCTCTCCTTGTTTACCAATCTTATCTTTTCATCCAGCGCATTCTTTTCCTTTTGCAGTGTATTCATTTTCATCCTGTTTGAAAAGACTACTCTGATGTTGTTATTATCCAGACCTACTACCCATACAAGCCAGGCAAACAAGGTGGCGGTATAGAAATTACGAAATGGCTTTAGCAACCAGTGGTTTTTCAGATCTGACATATGCAAAGGATAAAACCGGAACCTGAGTTCCGGTTTTATATTTTATTAGAATTTCAATCCCGGGAAGTATGCGCTTTCGCCCAATTCTTCTTCGATACGAAGCAATTGGTTGTATTTAGCCATACGGTCAGAACGAGAAGCTGAACCAGTTTTGATCTGGCCAGTATTCAATGCAACTGCCAAATCAGCGATTGTTGAATCCTCAGTTTCTCCTGAACGGTGAGACATAATCGTTTTGTAGCTGTTTCTCTTCGCAAGGTTAACAGTGTCGATTGTCTCAGTCAAAGATCCGATTTGGTTTACTTTAACCAAAACAGCGTTAGCAATCTCAGACTCGATTCCCTGCTGAAGACGTGTTACGTTTGTTACGAACAAGTCATCACCAACAAGCTGGCATTTTTTACCAACAGATTCAGTAAGTGTTTTCCAACCTGACCAGTCATCTTCGTCCATTCCATCTTCGATAGAAATGATCGGGTATTTAGCAACCCACTGAGTCCAGTAGTCAGCCATCTCGTCAGAAGACAGTTTACGTCCGTCTGATTTTTTGAAATGATATAGTCCGTTTTCGTAGAACTCAGAAACAGCAGCATCCATCGCGATGAAGATATCCTCACCTGGCTTGTAACCCGCTTTTTCGATCGCCTGAATAACGATTTCGATTGCTTCTTCGTTTGATTTAATGTTAGGAGCGAAACCACCTTCGTCACCTACGTTTGTTGAATAACCTTTGCTTTTCAATACAGTTTTAAGTGTATGGAAAACCTCAACACCCATTCTCAAAGATTCAGAGAAAGTATCTGCTTTTGCAGGCAAGATCATGAACTCCTGGAAATCGATTGAGTTATCTGCATGGCTACCACCATTCAGGATGTTCATCATGGGAACAGGCAAAGTATTTGCGTTCACACCACCGATGTAGCGATACAAAGGAAGATTTGCTTCCTGAGCAGCAGCTTTTGCAGCAGCAAGAGAGACACCTAAAATAGCATTGGCTCCCAATTTGCTTTTGTTAGGCGTACCGTCCAATTCAAGCATGATCTTGTCGATCAGGTTTTGCTCGAATACTGAACAGCCTATCAATTCTGGGAAAATAATATCATTTACGTTTTCAACGGCTTTCAAAACCCCTTTACCAACATACACTCCCTTATCTTCATCGCGAAGTTCAACGGCCTCGTGTTTACCGGTAGATGCTCCGGATGGAACAGCAGCGCGGCCTAAATAACCATTTTCTGTACGAATATCTACTTCAACTGTTGGGTTTCCTCTTGAATCAAGAATTTGTCTTGCATGTACTGACTGAATCGTACTCATTTGCAGCTTGGGTTTTGATTGATAATGTATTATGTTAACGGTACAAAATAACACAAAAAATCTGGCATCCATAAATGACATTTCATTTTAACACAAATTTAAAGTGTCTTGTAATCCATTGTAAACTTAGCGGGCACGTTGCGTTCTGATCATCCTTCTGATTCTCTCACGATAAATAAAAGATTTTCGAAATCAGCCACTATACCCATAAAAAAACCTCCCTTAAGGAGGTTTTTTTATTAATTGTCAGAAAGCATGGTAGCAAACTGATCAAACAAATATCTTGAATCGTGAGGACCCGGAGATGCTTCAGGGTGGTATTGCACCGAGAACGCCGGATAATCCTTACGTCTGATACCTTCTATTGTCTTATCATTCAAATTAACATGGGTAACCTCCACATCAGGATGTTTCTCGATTTCTTCCTGCTTCACGGCGAAGCCATGATTTTGAGAAGTGATCTCGCACATACCTGAAATCAGGTTTTTTACCGGGTGATTCAGACCACGGTGTCCATGATGCATTTTATAGGTATTGATTCCGCTTGAAAGTGCCAAAAGCTGATGACCCAAACAGATTCCGAAAAGCGGCTTACCTGTTAGAACCATTTTGTTCACATTGTCGACTGCGTAAGTCATGGCAGCAGGATCGCCAGGACCGTTTGATATAAAGAATCCATCCGGTTGCCATTCCATTACCTCGTCGAATGACGTCTTTGCCGGGAAGACTTTACA
>DASYHR010000389.1:0-5590 GCA_035998385.1 Dyadobacter sp.
AAATCGTTTGCCAGCAGATATTCCGCGGCATTGATGAACCAGTTTAACCCTGAAACCGGCCACGATGCGTACTACAACGTCAACTCCTGGAGTTACGACATGAGCTCCAACATGTACTCCATTGATATGACTGCCTGGTGGTCGGGGAAACCAAACGCATTCGCCGATGACTGCCAGTCAGCCCTTACGGTAAGTTACCACGTAGCCCGCGACGGGTCTTCATTTTCGGTTGGAGAACCTCAAATCAATGACTGTATCAGAGCAGGTCAGAACAGTGATGTTATCTGGGATATTTTCGTCAATGAAATGAGCAAATGATGTTTTTAAAAAACTGAATACGAATTACTCTATCAAACAATTTTAACACTGGGACTCCAGAAAAACAATGGACAAAAAAAACAATTTCTTTTCAACCCTATTTAATGATGCGGCCAGAGCTGGTGGCAGAGCCGAAAATGTTGATCACGAAGCCAATGATACGGAGGAACAAAATTATACTCCTGAGGAATTTCCGCTGGAGGTGAATGCAGGCGAGATGAATGAGAAAAGGAAGCCCGCCAACGTACAGCCACCGAAGACCACAGATCCTTATTCTACGTTCTTTAACGCGAACTATGACCAATTGGGTTATGAAAAGGGAAAAGGGAAAACGGCCTCTGACGGAGAATGCAAGAGAGATCTCGAGTCATATGAAGCCGATTTCAAGGTCCTGATCCAAGAGAAAGCGGAAGACTCCGAAAAAAAAGTCTGCGAAGTATCGATCGCACTATCTGGAACAGGCAGCTATGATGAAGAAAAGGCAAAGCTCACTATTCTCAAAACCTACCACGAGACGCAGCACGCCAAGTGGCTCGCTCAATTTAATATGCCAGGTACGGATCCCAATTCATTGTTTTACCCGGTTTACAAAAAATATGACGCCGGGTACAAACGAGGACTCACCACCAGAAACTACTTTGTGACGTTTGGGCGGGAAAATGGACTCGCAAATATTTTCCTGAATTAATTAACTGATTAGCCCCGGGGTTCGGGGCTGATTTCTAACCCATTTAATACTACGGTCATGAAAAAATTCCAACCTGATCATTATAAAGCTGACGGCAATAACCAAAATCAAGAGACGGCCTATAGCATCCGTAAGCAGCACATTCTTTCATTATCCCTGCTTGTAGTAACGGCTGTCTGGTTCCTCAATGGATACTTTCTGGCAACCACCGGCCTGTACAAACCAGAATGGATTGGTATTTGCACCGGGATTATCTGCGGGGCCCTAATTTACGCGGTCGAGAAAATCATCATTTTAACCGTAAAAGGAGGGCTTATTTTATTGATTTTCAGGAGCGTAATTGCAGTCTCCGTTGCCGTCATCGGGTCCGCGGGTGCCGATCTTGTAATTTTCCAGCGGGATATCGATAAACGGATCGACTTCATGAAGGACCAGCAGGGAGATTCACTCAGCAACGTGTTGGATAAAAAGTATCTTGAAGACAAAAAACTATACATAACCGACGCAAAAGAAAAGCGCAACCTTTGGCTCAAACAAGTTGATAACTATCGTAGCGAAATTACCGGTAACACCGGGAGGCCCGGTGTTGACAAAATCGCATTAGCCGAACTGGACCTGGCTAATACGCTAAAATCTGAGTCGATTGAGGCCGACAAGGCGGTTTTGAAGTTTACGTCGGATCACGAAAAGCATAAAAAGGCAGCTCTGGATCTTGCCAGGTCCGACTTTAATGACGGCCTGGTACTTCGGTTGAGGATACTTCACGGTATTATTTTTGAAGATATTTTCACGAGTGTCTTTGGCATCGCCGTTACCCTTGTATTTCTTGGTATGGAACTTCTTACACTGATGTTAAAGAGCCTTTTACCTAAATCAGCCAAAGAGCTCAGGGAAGAAACCATAGAGCACATTGCCAGAGAACAACATCATTGGCTCCGTTCACAAAAATAGGAGGCTTTTCTTTTACAAAGAGGTGTCTTCTATGTTGAAAAACAAGTCCCGGATTAAGATGTACGCATAGTGCAAACAGGTGGGGGAAGTAATTTTTGACTTTTGGAATTGTGATTTTTGACTTTTGGTTTTCTGGTTCAATAATATGGATTTTTTATCTATTTTAAGTATGCCGGTATCCCAATGGATTCTACTACTGAATCAGTCATTCCTTCATGCCACCAAGTTCGGAAGCAAAATAACCATCAACGTTGCAAGTGACCACTTCGTTTAATCTCTTATGATTAGATAATATCTTCGTCAGTTGAATAAAAAGCAGCTTTGCTCATACACATAGTCAAAAATTACAAGCCCGGAAAAGGATTTTTGCTTCCGGGCTTGCAGGTTGAATTAAATTACTTCTTCTAATCTCAGCATGTCTTCACTAACCTTTGTATCCACAATTTTTGCGTAGTGCTGAGTTTGCTTCAACGATTTATGTCCGAGCATTTTTGAGACCGTCTCTATAGGAACACCGTTACTTAGTGTTACTGTTGTAGCAAAAGTATGTCTGGCTATATGAAACGTTAGTTTCTTACTAATGCCACATATGTCTGCTAACTCCTTGAGATACGCGTTCATTTTTTGATTACTGAGAACCGGAAATACGAGATCCTTCATCAAACAATCCGAATGCTGCTCGTATTTGCTCACTAAATCGAGTGCCTTTGTTAATAATGGTATTCGAGTCGGCGATTTTGTTTTCTCTCTTTCAGACATGACCCATTGCTTTCCGTCGACCCCGCTAAGCAACTCTGATCGTTTCAACTGTTTGACATCTATATAGGCGAGACCTGTGTAGCAGCAAAACACGAAAATGTCCCGTACCTGCTCAATACGGCCAATAGTTATTTTTTTGCTGGAGATCTTCTCTAATTCATGCTTAGTTAATATGCTACGTTCTTTTTCGCGCTTCGCTAGACTAAATTCGTGGAAAGGGTCTCGCGGTATCCAACCTTTTCTTACACATATAAGAACCACCTTCTTGAAATTTGAAAGATACTTTACGGTTGCGTTATGCCCGCATTTGCGGACGCTTTTGAGCCAAAAGCTGTATTCAGAGATAAACTCATAGTTTAGATCGTTGATGTTCATATCTGCTTTATCATACTTCCACTTTATAAAAGACCTTGTGTGCTCTAAGCTCGTCTTAAAACGTATTAAAGTAGAGTATGCATAGTCTCTTCCAACCAGCTCCTCCATTTTATCGTTGTGTGCTTGAAACAACTGAAGTATCATTCTTTTTTCCTCGTCTTGTCCCAGAAGAACTTTGCGAATCATATCCGAGGATACTTCTCTACCATTCTCCAGTAGCTTTCGCCTCGCCTCATGTACTTTTTGAGTAAGAGAATCGAGAAACAAATTTAGCATTTTAGTGTCTTCTTTAACACCCATTGCCCGACCAGATGCCGAGCTCCACCGCTTCGCAGTCCATTTTCTTTTTGTAGAAATCTCGTTTGATTTACCATCAACGGTAATCCTAAGGTAGATGAACCTCTCCTCACTCTTGCTGTTCTTCACAGGTTTCAAGTAAAATAGTAACCCCAATGTTTTCTCCATCATTTTTAAATGTTTAGAATGAAACAAAAATTCAGATTCCAAAGCAAAAAAACAAGATGTAAATCAGACTAACATGTTAAATATCAAAACATTACACTGATATCAGTGAGTACTTTTTTTCTACCCGATGTACTACACGAATAGCTCACTAGACTTTTGGGCATTTTTACAAATTTTGACATTATACGCAAAACAAAAAAGCCTGTTTACATTGCGTAAACAGGCTTTTGAATGTTTTGAAACTACTTTTCGTGGAGATGCAGGGATTCGAACCCTGGTCCAGAACAGGGAAACCCTGCGCCTTCTACATGCTTATCCGTGATTAGATTTTCGAACCTGACAAGGTACACGGCGGACCCGCGTCATGGCCTTAGATACTGGTGTCTCGTTGGATTTCCGCATCACTATTCCAACCAGCGCTGCGTTTCGACACCCCTTGGCCCACCCAGCAGCACGTAGGGTGGAGAGATGATGGCATTTGGTTAATCCTCCGGATTAAGCAGCCATGGCGTAGTTATTTTCGCCAGTTATTGTTTGAGAATATTATTTACGGGAGGTACTCTCAACTCCCGACATGCTTACACACAGAACCTCAGCCCGCTGTCAATACCAGTCACCCCCATTTTTGTCGGCACAGGTACTTTACAAAAAGCAAAGTATTGTTGCTTTCAAAAGACAACTGTCTGTTCATAAAAGTTCAAGATAATTTGATAAATTTCTTACATTACTGATTGTCAAAAAGTTAAATTTTATTCCTAAAGGAAAAAATCATGAGGAATGGTTTCAGTTGTTTGGCTTTCGCAATAAGAATGCATATATGACTCTACCTGGCTGATAGTTGACAGGCGCAACCATCGTCCAATATACAAGGGCGATTACAATGAAACGTAAGAACCAAAAGAGGAAAAGAAGAACTGCTTTACCTCAGGCGGAGCAAAGGCATAAAAAATAAGAAAGAAACCCGGTGTCTCAATAATTCAGCGCAATCATCAATTTTATCCTATCGATTTAAACAAAGCTCAAATTGACAAAAAGTGAAAATTAGTCACAACAATGGAGTACAACGTTAGTTTACAACTAGCTAATAAACTTATCCCATTCAGCTTCTCTTTGCAATTCTTAGCGGGTGTTAAAACTCGATTCTGTAACTGAGGACGGGAATCAGTCCGAGCTGATACTGCTGCACAACCCTGTTTTGTCTTTTGTCAAAATAACGGTATGCTTCATTTTTCGTACCGGACACATTTTGGAGATCGATAGCAATCGTCCGGTTGTACTTCTCCCTACTTTTTTTCCAATATATACGCAGGTCCGGACGGAAATAATCTTTCATTTTGACGGTGTAACTGCTTTGTAATTCATAAATGGTTTGCTTTAACACTGCAGAATATTCCTCATCAATCGGACGATCCCTGAAACCTCCTATCCACAGCGCTTTCGCATTCACGCCCCACAGTCCGCCACTGGCAGTTTTAAACTCTTTCCCGGTGGTCAGACTAAATGTATGTCTTCCGCCGAAACGGCTGTTTTGGGTCAGGCCAATGTAATCGACATAGGTGGCTTTATAAAGCGATCCCGAAATCAGCATATAGAAATTGTTAGTCAAAAATTTCTGGTAACTCGCTTCCAGTCCATAGTTTGTAGCCTTCCCTTCGTTATACAAACGGACATCCGGACGCTCTTCAATCAAATTCACAGCCGAGTAATTGTCGCGCAAGCCACCTCCCACGGGTACATCAAACAGACGCTGCCAATATGCTTCGATTTTCAGACTGCTGCTATTGTTAAACGAACGCTGGTAACCTGCTGCCAGTTGATGAGAACGTGTGGGTTTAAGATCATAGTTTTGAGCCAGATTAGTCATCCCATATACAGAAGAGTAAACAGTCGGTGATTGTAACTGGCTATGCAGACCATAAGAAAAATTAAACTGCTGATCGCGGGTGAACTGCCATTTCAAACTCGCACGAGGTTCAACCAAAACGCTTCCATTCGTGTTTGGTTGTTTTATTTTACTGATCATGCTGTGCAAGC
>DASYHR010000391.1:0-2664 GCA_035998385.1 Dyadobacter sp.
AGGTGCAGAGGAAATCCATCCTCTAAGCGCTGCTTCAGCAAGCATGAATTGTAATACAGAATAACTGATCTGGTAGATTGGCTCTGAGTTCGCCAATTCGGAATAACGTGCGTTCAGATTAGAATAATCCTTGGATGAAGCAACTGCAGTCAAATCAGAATAAACCGCTGAGGGATTCACTGCTCTGTACGCCGCATAGTCGGAACTGGCGATTCCTGCTGCAATCTTCACCGGTGAAGGTGCTGCATAATAAAACAAACGGTAGTCGTCCAGCTCTTTTAACTTATCAACTATCATCGTCGACATCACGGGATAAATAAGTCCCTGGTTGTTTAATTTAAACCAGGGGTAGCGTTGTTTGGCTACATCCGAATACACCCTTTGGAAATTGTCAGACGAACTTTCGAAGATAGGTTTCGTAGTCACAATGGTATTGAAACGGGCTTTCACATTCAAATCAGCGTCGCTTTCTTTCGCTGACAAAGTCAGAAGAACCTTCAGGGCAAATGTGTTTACAACTTTACGCCATTTTGTGATATTGCCGGCATAAATGGGGTCTCCTCCGAATGCGGTTCCCTGCGCAAATGCCTGGTCAGCTTCTTCCAGTTCTTTTAAAATGCCTAAAAACACTTCCTTTTGGGTCGAATACGCAGGTGTAATCGTACCAGTTTCGCCTTTAATGGCATCGGCATAAGGAATATCCCCCAACCGCATCGTAAGTTCATAAAACCTCCAGGCGCGTACAAACTTTCCAAGACCTGTAAAAGAATTTTTTAAACCTCCTTCCGGAGCCAGACTAATCATTTTCTCCACGTTGGTTAGCACGACCATGCCACTAAAATCCTGCTTTCCTAAGTTGTTGTATTGAAACGAATTGGGAAATTCGGTGTGGTTGATTTGCTTGGCTAGCAGAGCCGGATCCAGATAGCTTACTGAGGTAACATCCAAAATCAGATTAGTCGCCAGCATTTCGGACGACACCGTTGTAGCGGCGTCGGGATTGGTATTGATCTCCTGGAAGTCAGCGCAGCTGCCAAGGGTTAGCAAACCTGCGACGGCAAGGGTATATTTTAGAATGAATTTCTTCATGATATGATTCATTTTATATTGATCAGAATGTAAGTTGAATACTACCACCTACGTAACGTACGGAAGGTGACGTAAGTTGAGAATCATTTGCCTTATCAGGATCAGCAAAACGAAAGTCCTTTGCCCACATCCATAGATTTTGTCCTGTGAATGAAACAGAAGCTGATTTTGCACCTACGTATTTAGCCAGCGATGCCGGCACTTTGTAGCTAATAGATAGCTCGCGCAATTTGATGAAGGTAGCATCGGTCGCTCCGCGTGTTCCATCGCCATACCGGCGGGCGTACGTTTCATAGGATACCTTTGTTGTATTGGGTGCATACTCACGGGTATCGCTTGTGATATTTCCAAAATTGTCAAAAGTAACAGCCCCGGAGGTAACTACAACACCCTGCCCTACGTAAGATTTGTTTTTGTTAACTACTTCATCATATCGCCATTCGTTATCTGAATCCGGATGCGCTCCCGTATCCCACATTTTGTAAGATGTGCGATTGCTCAATAATCCTCCTACACGACCATCAAAAGATGCATTTAAAGTAAATTGTTTGTAGCTAACTGAATTAGAAAAACCCCAGACAAATTTGGGATCGCTGTAGCCGTACAGGCTATTGTAAGTACTTGCCTGCGTAAGCCCGTTTGCCTGGTGTATGAGGTTACCCTGGGGATCCTTTAACCAGGTAGCATCTGTGTAGGTATCAGTTCGGCCACCTTCTTTTGTCCAGTTGTTTTTAGCTGAATATTGGGCGTCAAGTGCTTTAAAGTAGCGATGGTTGTACGACCAGTTAAGCCCGGAATTCCATTGCCAGTTACCTTTTTTGAATACTGCAAGATCTGCAGAAATTTCCAGTCCTTTCCGAACGTAAGTCTGATCAATGTTAATCAACGTACGATTAAAACCCGAGGCCTGTGATATCAAAGCACTCGTCTGTATGTTGTAGTTGTATTTATTAAAATAAGCAACATCCAGTTTGATCCGCTTCCTGAAGAAATAAGCTGCTGTCCCGATTTCCCACGTACGATTCGCTTCTGCGACTACGTTTGCCGCGTCAATGATCGTACCCGGATAAGATGCAGAGTTCAAATCCGCCCAAACACCAGTCGTTGTTGTATAAGTGTTGTTGGTAGCATACACTCCCAAATCAGATTTTGAAAGCGTCCAGGATCCACGTACTTTCCAAAAGTCGAGCCAGCCAGGCAATGTGTTAAAAAACTCGCTGACAACCAAACTGGCCCCCACCGAAGGGTAGAAATAGCTGTTGGTGTTGGCAGGCATGGACGAACTCCAGTCATTACGCCCTGTGACATCTACAAAGAATGTATTATCATACGCCAAACTCACTTTCCCCAACAAACTATTCACCTGCTTACGGAAGCGTGGGTTGCTGGCCGCTGTGTTAGGATCCACCACACTCACATCCGGTCTTTCGACCGAATTGTTGAGAGAGTAATACCCCGGAATGAGTATACCACCCCTGGTTGCACTAGACAAATAATTGTTGTCGTACTTGAAGATTGTACCACCGGCTAAAACGTCAATTCCTAGTCTACCGATCGTTTTATTATACGTCAGAA
>DASYHR010000400.1:0-6361 GCA_035998385.1 Dyadobacter sp.
TGCCGGCGTTGTATCTTCCCATTTTAGAGTCTCGGATTTTGCTTTTAGCCGGGTCACCTTATCCGTAAATCTCGGATCCGCACTGGCCACAGCGATCTCTGCGAAGCTTTCTGTCACATCCGAGGATGTTCTCCAGTTTACCGCCATAGATGTGGACGGATCAACTGTTACATTGAGGATGATCCTGTCAGGCTGGGCAGCAGGTATATACGGATTGGTATTTTGTTGTCCAACTGCTACACCTGCAAACATCGCAGAAAAACCGATGAACAGGTAGGCCAAAGTGCTAAAAACTAACTTCATTGTACTCGTAATCTTACTGTGAACACTATCTGTTCTACTCCGATAGATGCTTTAAAGGCTATCTTATCGATTGCCAGGACGAAAAAAAACCGGTCAGCATGAAACATGACCGGCTTAAATTTCTTCAAAAAAATATCGTCATTCAGGTAGAAAAGTAAGGAAGCTGAAGTTCTCAGGATTGAACATTTCCTGCGCGATATCCTGTAATTGTACAGATGTCACGGCCTGAATTTCTGTAAAGATCTCAGGCAGAGAATCAACCTTACCCGTATCCAAGAGACATTTCGCCATCATCAGCATAAAACTCATATTGCTTTCTTCGGACATTGCCAGCTGTCCCATCAGCTGCACTTTCGTCTGGTGTAATTGCAGCGTAGTCAAAGGCACTTCTCTTACTTTTTTAAGCTCCTTGTTGATCAAGGCAATACTTTTTGAAAGCTGGCGAGGTTCGGTTCCGAAGAAAATACCCATAAAGCCTGTATCGAGGTAGGGCGTATAATTTCCCTCAATAGAATACACATAACCGTTTTTCTCACGCAATGACAAGTTGAATCTTGAATTCATTCCCGGCCCGCCGAGCAGGTTCATCAACATAAAAAACGGAAGCCTGCGGTCGTCCGGCAACGCGTAAGCGGGCTGCCCCATTGCACACTGCGCCTGAGAAATAGAGCGTTCTTTCTGCTCAATAATAGGAGTATAAGTGCCTGGTGCTATACGCTGTCTGTTAGTTGTTCTGGCAGGTATGGCGCCCAGGTATTTTTCGGCAATCCTGATCACCTTTGAAAACGGCAATTTACTTACAGATGAAACTACGATCCGTTCTGTGTCAATATTATCATTGATAAAACGAACCAAATGTTCTTTATCAAACGAATTCACGGTTTCCGAAGTCCCCAGTATATTACTTCCCAATGCGTGATTGGCAAATACAAGCTGATCAAAATCATCCTGAATCGCATCTTCCGGGGAATCCACGTACATGGACATCTCTTCCAGAATTACATTTTTTTCCCGTTCAATCTGCTTTTCCGGAAAAACGGAATGAAATGTGATATCAGCCAGTAATTCCAGCGCTTTGTCAAAATGATCATCCAGCACGGAAGCGTGAAAACATATCTTTTCTTTCGTAGTATAAGCGTTGAGTTCACCACCTACATTTTCAAGTCGGTTGATGATATGAAAAGAGCTTCTTTTTTCAGTTCCTTTAAAAGCCATATGCTCCCAAAAGTGCGCAAGTCCCTGCTGTAATGGCTGCTCATCGCGGCTACCGATATCCAGCATAATGCCGCAATGTGCAATGGCCGTGTAAGGAACCTGTTTATGAGCAATACGAATTCCGTTAGAAAGCGTATGTAACTGATAGTCTTCGGTGGTGGATAGTGAGGTAACTTTGGGATTTCCCTGTTTGCGAATATTATTTCTCTTCATTCCTGATTAACACAAAATAGGCGCCAATAATTTTCGGCAGTGTCCACAAAATTACGGACTTTTGCCTGAAACACCTCACGGATAGATGAATTGCTGATCGCGGTAAAGATTTAAACGAAAGGTGTTCTTTCTGAATTGAATCAAAAATGGCATTTAATAAAATTCTTGTTATCCAGACCGCCTTCATTGGTGACGTGATATTGGCTACTGCTATGCTTGAAAATCTTCATCAGCAGTTTCCTGAGGCGAGAATTGATATCCTGGTCAGGAAAGGAAATGAAGGATTGTTTGATAACCATCCATTTCTGAATGAGGTATTGATATGGAAGAAAAAAGAAGGCAAATACAAAAGCCTTTGGAATATACTGAAACAAATCAAAACGGCACGTTATGACTGGGTGATCAACATCCAGCGCTTTGGTTCGACAGGTTTCCTCACTGGTTTTTCCAAAGCAGGCATCACTACCGGTTTTGACAAAAATCCGCTCTCATTCCTTTTCACGCATAAGGTTCCGCATAACATCAGCGAATGTGTGCATGAAGTGCAGCGGAATCATGAATTGATAAAAAATGAGGCAAAAACTGATATTGCCGGTAAACCGAGACTTTATCCTGCCAGCAGCCATTTTGAATATGTGTCTCAGTTTGATAAAAAACCCTATATATGTATCGCCCCTGCGTCCGTTTGGTATACCAAACAATATACAGTCGATGGCTGGATTTCTTTGATCAACGAGCTGGATTCCCGATTTCAGATATATCTTCTCGGCGGACCTTCTGATGCATATCTTGCCAAAGAGATTTCAGAAAAAGTAAACAATCCGGATAAAGTTGAAAGTCTGATCGGGGAACTATCTTTTTTACAATCGGCTGCCTTGATGAAGGGCGCGGTGATGAATTTCGTAAACGATTCTGCTCCTATGCATATTTGCTCGGCTGTGAATGCGCCGGTCACTGCCGTTTATTGCTCGACTATCCCTGGATTTGGTTATGGGCCTTTGTCAGACAATTCACATGTAGTGGAAGTGGTTGAAAAGCTGTCTTGCAGGCCGTGCGGACTTCACGGCCATAAACGTTGTCCGGAAGGACATTTTCGTTGCGCCAACGACATTAATACAAGTCAACTTCTGGAAGTTTTAAATTAAAAAAACGCTACATCATACGATGTAGCGCCTCTCTGATCAAAACAAAATCTGATCCTATTTCTCTCTGTATTGTTCAATAATCCGGAACAATGCCTTTTGCTTTTCCAGATCCGGGAAGAAGTCAAACAATTGCACGTGGGCGTCGTAATCGAGCGTAAGCGCTACTTCCAAATTGATGAGTGCTTCGCGGTAATCACCTGAATGAATCTGATAAACAGCCATGCGGTAATACAAATCGGCCTCCTCCGGCATTTCTTCAATCGCAGCAGTGAGCAAATCACAAGCCCTCGCATAATTTCCCTGGTCGAAAAGCACATGTGACCATTTGAGCCAGATATCCGGGTTCGAAGGTTCTATCTCTGCAGATTTCTCAAACGCTTCAAAAGCAGATACAATGTTTCCGATGCGGAATTCCGTTTCTGCCAGCGCAAGCCAATAATCAGGATTTAGTTCGGTGATCTGAATCGCTTTACGCAGAAATCCTGCTGCTTCGTACCAGCGACCGAGCTCATTGAAACAAATACCCAGACCAAACCAGCCATCATCCCACTGACTATCCAGCTTAACCGTTATCCTGTAATATTTAATAGCAGTCTCAAATTCTTCCAGTCTTTCATAGCAGGTCGCGAGGCAGCAACATGTTTCCGGCTGATCTCCCTCCAATTCAATAGCCCGCAAATACTGACCCTTGGCATCTTCATATTTTTCAAGGTTCATGTATGCATTTCCAAGCTGAAAAAATGCAGAAGCGAAGTCATCTTTGACCAGCGTTGCATATTCGTAGGCGCGCACAGCATCTTCATGTCGTTCCAGCTTGCTGTATGCGATACCCAGATTGTACCATGCATGATGCGAAAACGGATCTCTGTCTACAAGTTCGTTGTAGTAATCCATATGGCTTTCAAGCTGCCCGACCAGATCAAGGCAATGCGCCAGCTCATACAATGCACTTTCGTTATTGAGATTTTTCCTGATCGATAATTTGTAGTTCAGAATGGCATCTTCATATTTTCCCCAGTTCTGGTAAGTCTGCCCGATCTGAAAATAGATTTCATCTTTGTCTTCCACCCTATTCAGCAGTCCTTCCAGCACACCAATGGCTTCCTCGAACTCGCCCATCATATTGAATATCCCCACCTGCATATAGCTGATTTCAATATCGCCGGGATGGAATAATGTAGCGCGTTCAAGAATCTCTATAGCGAGGTCATGTTCGCCTCTGTTGGCATGCAACTGAACTTTATTAAGAAGTAAATCAAGTGAATAGGGAAAGTCATTAAGTCCTCTTTCACAAGCCTGATACGCTTTTTCCCAATCCCCTTTTTCAATATAGTAAGCGGTTACCTTTTCATATGTTTCCAGATCAAAAAAGGTCGGCTCATCATTTTTAACCATTCTTTCAAACCTGAGCAGGGTTTCTTTCATGTAGTCTTTCCTTTCCCCGAAATTTTTCTCCATCACACGAACAATTAAGTTAGAGGTTGGTTAATATTGAGCCAACACCATGTAGCTTCCTGCCTTGCCGACTATGCGAATAATCATATTACAATGTGATCCCGCGTACTAGTCTTTCAACACAAAACTAACATTGATAAGGAAAGAAAGTTAAAAATAATTCCTTGCTTATCAAATCTTACGAAGTAAACTTTGGCTTACCCTGTCTACCGTTTTCTCAATCGGTTGAAAGCTAAATCCTAAGGCATTTTTTATTTTTTCGTTGTTGTAGCGAATTCGCCGGGCAGCCGACTGTGCAGTTTCTTTTGTGATCAGTGGTTTGGTACCCAGCAGCAATGTCCGCACCGCTTCTATACGCCATATCACTCCGGCAAGGCCGGGTCCTACGCGGAAGGACGGACGTTTTTTCTTCATGGCATCCGCCATCAAATTAAACAAATCCTGGTAAGAAATGCTCGCTCCATTGAGCAAGAATCGCTCTCCTGAAATATTTGAAAATAACAATTTTACCACGACCTCCGAAACGTCCTGTAGATCCACGCAATTGGCAAGGCCCTCGGTATAGAATGGCTTCTCTCTGAACACATATCTGAACAATTGTGTACTGCTCTTTTCCCAGTCACCTTCTCCAAGAATAATGGTCGGATTGACGATTACCGCATTCAGCCCTTCAGCAATTCCCCTCCACACTTCCAATTCTGCAAGGTATTTTGACTTGGCATATTCCGAATTTTCAGGAGAATCTTCCCACCGCTGCGTTTCATCCAATACCAGCTCCTGCCCGGGGTTCACCTTCTTTGAATCGGGCCGGCCTATGGCTGCTATACTGCTGACATGGCATAGCTTGCTGACACCGTGTTTCAGACATGCATTCACCACATTTGCAGTTCCTTCCATATTGACCTTGTACATCATTTTTCTGTCGCGCGGTACAAAAGACACCACTGCAGCAGTGTGCACCACGTAGTCAATTCCTGCCAGAGCCTGATCCAGTGAGGTTACATCCAGTATATCACCCACTGTCCAATGGATGCGGTCAGCTATGTCAGCGAGCAAACTTTTGTCAGAATCAGCTCTCACAAGCGCGTAGACGGTATTGTTTTCAGCAATAAGTTTGCGGGCAACAGCACTTCCCACCAACCCGGTGGCTCCGGTAATCAGAATTTTCATGCGGACAACGATCAATTAAGCCTCAAATGTCGGGCATAAAGTCGGTTCGGACAAAAGATAGATCAGAATCAGAAGGTGATACCGGTAAAAATTTGAAAGGTTCGGGTTTTGAAATTGTAATAGACATGCGTATCGTTCATTGCGCCTTTTGTCATATATGTAACAAAACCATCATTAAGTCATCCTGCAATCATCCCGAAACTAAATTTCCTGGCATGTCCATCATCCTGAGGAAATGCCGTCATACTTATCAATCCAAATAATAGGAAAAGTAAAGTGGTTGTGTCTTTCATAGATTGAGAGCCTTAAATATAAGTTAAAGACTTAAAAGTTTAGAAATAGCAAGGAACGGAGCGATCGTCTCACAATATAATTGTCTTAACTCACAAAGTTGAATAACCCTACTTCATATCTCTAATCGTGTTTTTGCTAACTTTGCTCTATTATTAATTACAGAATCAATTAAATGGCCATCACAGATCCCAAAAGATATACCGTTACTGCTGCATTGATTTATGCCAATGGGCCTATTCACATTGGACACCTTGCAGGTTGTTATGTACCAGCTGACATATATGTGCGCTACCTCCGCTCCAAAGGCAAGGATGTGGCATTCATCAGCGGGACTGACGAACATGGTGTACCGATCACCATCCGCGCCAAAAAGGAAGGACTTACTCCTCAGCAGGTTGTAGATAAATATTATGCGCAGATCGACGAGTCGTTCAAGCAATTGGGGATATCATTTGACGTGTATTCACGCACCAGTAAGCAAATTCATCACGAAACTTCTCAGGAGATTTTTAAGGATCTGTACGACAAAGGCGTTTTTATAGAAGAAACAACGGAACAGTATTACG
>DASYHR010000427.1:0-3250 GCA_035998385.1 Dyadobacter sp.
ATCTGACGGAGATTTTCTGTTGGTGTATATGACCCATCACAGTCTCAGCAAACAAATTATCGAGTGGCATCAGGCACATCCGGAAGTGGCTTTACATTGCTTTTGGGATAATCCGAATGTCTCCGATGAATTCACATTTGATGCCACCCTTACCTTTCATCGCATCAACAGCGAAAAGTATCTGCGAAAACTTGCTTCCTGCAAGGCGCTGGTCACCACTGCAGGTTTTGAGTCGGTTTGTGAAGCAATGTATCTTGATAAGCCGGTCATGATGGTACCCGTTCCTAACCACTTTGAACAGCAATGTAACGCGATTGATGGTGTGATTGCCGGAGCCGGTATTACATCGCAGACCTTCGATTTATCAAAAATTCTGGAATATTTACCTACCCATACGAGTCAGTCACCTATTTTCAAAAACTGGTATTATCGGGGAGAAGCATTGTTTTTGAAAGAAGTAACATCAGCTGTTAAAAGACCTGTCCTCTCCCGAAAAGCAGGCAGAATGCCATTCTTTGCTCAACGCATATTGAATTCTCTTTTGTAGTTTCCGGTGATTCAGTGGTTTCACAAATTGTTTTGTGAAGCCACTGAATTTATTTACCGGCGGTAATGGCTGTGATTCTGATGCCTGTGAAGCAGTCATCCTGGCAGCCATCATTCACGTAACCTGCACTTGAAATCATTCCTCCATTGTCTGCTGAGAAAAAAGTATCTGCACCCTTTCGTTTGATAAGCCACTCATTTTCTGCTCTGTCATATATTTCATCCAAAGTGACAGCAGGCGCCCCTTCATTGGTGTGCGAGCCAATTTCACTTTTCCCTTCCACCCACTCCGACTTTACCTCCTTCTCAGGACTTACGTCATCTTTGTAGCCGTAGCTATGGTATTGCCTCTGGATTATGATCCCGTTTTCAACAGATATCTTCGTTCTCGACCCGAATCCCGCCCAGGAATCAAAACTTACTTCGTAGCTGTATGTATTACCCGATGACTTTTTGAAAGCTTTCCAGGCTTTTTCACTCTTTTTGAAGTCGTTGTTGAATTCAGGATCCACGTCACTGCAGGCAAACAGCAAACTGGCCAGAGATAGAAATAAGATATAAACTCTTAATTTTTGTGTCATGATTTGTAAGTTATAGCTTGTATTTCGACATATCAAAATGACATTCCGACCCTGAGCGCCAGCCTGTTATAAACTCTTTTTTCCACACGCTCTGTTTCAGGTACAAATGGTGGTTTGGTCACTTTTGCTTCCTGCCTCCGCCAGCCGAGCCCAATGGTAGCTACTGCACCATCCGGCTTTCCAAACTTGATGCCTATACCAGGGTTCAACATCAGGCCCCCTGTTGTTTTGTATCCCTCAGGATTACTATTAAACCAGGTAAACCCATAACCTGCGTCTGCTGAGGCATATAATCTGGCAGCCTTTCCCTTCAAGATATCGTAGCGTATACCCAGAGCCATGGGGTTCATCAGCGCTGATCTATACCAATCCATCCCGATCGTTAACCCTACCGAGAGTGACCTATCAAATTGGATTCCGTTATACATCTGTGCGGTAATAGTCTGCCTGTTCATAAACGACTCTCCACCCCAGTACCCTCCACCATATTTCACCTGACCAAGCAATACACCCACCTCAGTATGGTTAACATATTTCCGTTTAAATGCTTCCTTCTGCTGTCCAAAACAGGAAATGCTCACCAAAATGGCTATCCAGGCAATAAATATCCCTTTCATATATTTAGTTTTATAAGCCGTACTCTGCAGGTTTGTTCACTGCTATTTTACTAAGCAGTTTCAAATCATTCGGATTGGAAGCATCATATTGATAGAAGCCATCCTTCCCTATCATGAGTAATGTTTTCTCCAATGAAATAACATCATAAGCGTCCATACCCTGAAAGTGGGAGATCTTATTTTTGTCAATAGCAAACCGATCTTTTACATCAAAAACCTTCAGCCCGTGTGTTCCTTCGCATAGATAAAGTGTTGGAAAATCGATACTCAAACCATGTGGATTTTGCATCGGATAACTTTTGATCAGCTGTGGATTGGAAGCATTACTTACATCGACAAGATCCAGTTGGTTTTGCCCTCCTGCACAAGTATTTCCTGTACGCAGGGTAACATAGGCGACATCATCGTGCACCACTACCGGATCACATGCGCGGCCATGCTCAAAAACAGAAAGTCTTTTAGGTTCTGCAGGATTACTGTTGTCGTAGATAAACATTCCTGTGGATGATCCAAGAAACAGTTTGTCCTGATAGGGAAAAATGGTTTCGATTCCCCAGCCGACCGGGATCATGCCTTTCTCCTTTGGCTGTGCAGGATTATTGATGTTGAAAAGTTGCAGGTTGTTAAATCCAATCGCATATAGATAATCCTGATGTAAGGCAAACCTTGCCATGGAACCTGCTTTCCCGTTTGATCCTCCGGGAGCGGATGATGAATTTGGAACACCCGACGACAATTGGTCGGATGACGGAAGCATCCCATTCCATTTCGGAAAGTCATCACAGCTTGTAGTGATAGTTTCAGTAACGAAACTTACTGCTGCCTCCTGGATCGTATTTCCCGATGCACTTAAAGACCATCCACCTCCGTCGAAGTTTCCATACTTAAATACATCCTTAACCCGACCAGTCTCTCTCGCATTTTCAGGATCACTGATATCCAGGGCGACCAGATCCGAAAAACTGTCCGCAAATAAAATCTGGTCACGTACGGCTATATCTCCATTACCCGGAATATTGATAAAAGAAATAAACCTTGGATTGGCGGGATCACTGTTATCTATGACATGTATACCCTTTTTGATTTCATTGATAAATAGATAACTGCCTTTGACATATATCTTTCCTGGGCGATCGAGTTCCCGGGCGTTTTCTGCCCGTACCTGAGATCTTAGGTCAGTAAGGGAATGTGTAACCGGCGTGTAACGCCTTGTGACCCGCGTTTCTTTGCATTGGTCATTACATGACCACAGGGTCATTACTAATGCAATGATGATCAGGGAGAGTAATTTTTCTTTCATAACGGATGAGGTTTAAACCTATAGAAGTAGTTACATTATTCAACGACATAATACAATGAACCCACCGGACATAAAATAGTTGTAACCGTTAAAACAAAATCGTCCGAAAGCAAAGCCCTCGGACGATAACGCACCCCGAAAATACTGGTAAAACCAGCATTTTTTATCTTTATTGGCTGTCAGCCATTATCTCTTTGTACCTATAT
>DASYHR010000516.1:0-7632 GCA_035998385.1 Dyadobacter sp.
GATTTTCAGCGAAGGACCTGGTTCCATACATTGTCTCTCAAATCCTGGGCGCTATTGTTGCTGCCGGTGTACTGGAAACAATCGTTACTGGTAATGGTAGTCTGATCGGAGATTTTGCAGCGAACGGATATGGGGAGCACTCTCCGGGAAAATACAGCATGTATGCTGCGTTGGTTACCGAATTCATCATGACGTTCATATTCCTTATCGTCATTCTTGGGGCTACGGATCGTAAGAGCGCACCAGGTTTCGCAGGACTTGCTATCGGCTTGGCACTTACGTTGATTCACTTGATCAGTATTCCAGTCACAAATACTTCTGTGAATCCAGCCCGTAGCATCAGTCAGGCAGTATTTGTTGGCGGATGGGCTTTGGAGCAGGTATGGCTTTTCATTGTTGCTCCAATCGCAGGCGCAGCCTTGGCAGCTGTCGTCTATAAATTTATCAATACGGACGACAACTAAGCGGCTCCTCTAACCATTACAGGACTGTAATGATCATGTTGATATTTGGAAAGGATTTTGTAAAACTCAGAAATCCTTTCCAAATGGTCTGTCAGAATATGCCTGACTTCTGTCACATACTCCAGATGATTTTCCATTGACTTGTATGACAAAAGCACGGCAGATTCAGCATACATCAGATGTTTCACGATCTGACTTCCCTCCTCCACATTCTCCAGCTGATTGCTCACAACTGTTTCAGCGTTTTGATTACCAAGATCTTCGTCTGTAAAAAGACATTTCACGTAGTCGTAAATCCCCTGTATCTCCTTCTGAAATAAAAGTGCACTAAAATAGCCCTGACTAAGCGTCTGGCGTAACGGACCTATATTGTCCTTCTGTAATGCCTCCTTATACAAAAAGGCTCTGCTATGTTGTGCTTTCCAAAGTGTAGCTACTTTGTTAACGAATTCCCTTGCTGCTTCATGCTCCATATCTCTCTTCGTTATAGTTATTATACAGAGAGTTACAACAAAATTGTGCCCAAAGTTCGTCAAACTACATACAAATTGGATTAGTGTAAGTTTTCATTCAATTTCTCCATAAATAAAAACTAATAATCGATTTTGTCACGATTTACGTATGATGTGCGTATTGACAGGTTACAGGTAATTGGGTCAATCAGTCCCCACATATCCCTGTTTTATGAACACTGTACACAGGTTCCATTTTTAAACTGAGAGGAAAGAGGCTAACTTTGCTGTCTTTATTATAATAGAAATCCCTTATACGAGTTTATATTACTTGATAAGGCTATTACCTGTTTACGAATTTTGGATTAAATATGTTTAAACCCCGCTTAATACACGCTCTGATTGTTACCTGTGCCGTTACTGCCTGCCAAAAACCTGCTTCTAATCAGGCTGCGGCTACCTCAGAAATCCAGTCATTGGTAAAAATCGGAGATAATGAATTCTCACCATCAGAATTTGCTGATTCCTACGAAAAGAACAAAGCGTCTGCAGATTCATCCGGAACGCTAACCCCGGAAGAGTACCTGCCATTATTCACTGATTCAAAAATCAAGGTTTTACAAGCCAAAAATGAAGGCAGAGATACTACATCTGCATTTAATGAAGAGATTAATTCATACAAAGAGCAACTTGCCAAGAACTTTCTGGTAGACAAGCCGATGGTCGAGAAACTGGCCACAGAAGCTTACAACCGTTTGAAACAAGAAGTAAGGGCGTCTCACATTTTGGTAAGCGTTGCAGAAGATGCGTCGCCTGCCGACACCCTGCAGGCTTACAGAGCTGCTATTGCCCTGAGAGGAAGATTAGAAGAAGGTTCTGATTTTGGTGACCTTGCATCCCGGTTTTCAGCAGATCCATCAGCAAAAACCAATAAGGGAGACCTGGGATATTTTACAGCTTTTCAAACGATATATCCATTTGAAACCGCAGCTTACAGTCTGGCGACGGGCAAAGTATCTCAGCCGGTCCGTACCAAAACTGGCTATCACCTGATCAAGGTAACCGATAAAAGAAGTAGTCGCGGCATGGTACAGGTGGCGCACATCATGATCCGTGTAGACTCGACGGCTACACCTGTTCAGAAGGAGGTTGCCCAAAAAGCAATTCAGGAAGCACACTCTAAACTTGAAAAAGGTGAAGAATGGCAACGTGTAGTGGAGGAATATTCTACGGACATTCAGTCCAAGAGAAATCAGGGATTGCTTCCGCTGTTTGGAACAGGACAAATGGTACCTGAAGTAGAGGAAGCGGCATTTGCTTTGAGCAAACCAGGCAGTTATTCCAAACCAATAAAAACCATGTATGGCTGGCATATCATCAGATTGGTCGAAAAGAAAAATATTGAGACCTTTGCCAATATGGCGCCGTCTCTACGTCAGAAGGTTGTAACAGATACACGTGGTAAATCACTGGACCAGGCCAATGCTCAAAGGTTACGTCAAAAGTTCAAAACAGAAGAAGTTGCAGAAGCATGGAAGTCTGTTGCAGCACTGGCAGACAGTAGCTTGCTGACAGGAAAATGGGATTATGCGAAAGCCGTGGGCGCCGACTGGTCAACTACCCGACTTTTCAGTATTAACCAGGAGCCCTACTACGCGCTGGAATTTTTGAGTGAAGTAAAACGTGTTCAAAAAAATAAACCGAAAGGCGCATCGGTCGCGCTTGTTTTCAGGAAGTATTATGACGATTACCTGACAGCAAAACTTGCTCAATATGAAAGAGCTCATCTGGAAGAATCAAATCCTGAATTCCGTAGCATCATTAACGAGATCAAAGAAGGCGTGTTGTTATCGCAGGTGATGGAGCAGAATGTGTGGCAAAAATCCCTGACGGATTCATTGGGTCAGGTTCGCTTCTACGAAAAAAATAAAGCCAGCTTCTTGATGCCCGAACGGCTGAAAGCAAGTTTGATATCCGCGCCGGATACCCAAACAATTAATGCAATCAGAAAAACACTTGCGCAAACCCCATATAAGTTGGAAAGAAAGGGAATAGAACTGCTTTTCGCAGAAGGCATTAATGACCTGAGCAAACAGCAAAGCGACGAATTGTCTGAATTGTTTGCAGTCATGAAGGCCAATCCCGAATATCTTGTCGAGATTGCAGGTTACAGATCGGCATCTGAGCCCGAATCCATGTCGGCAACCCGCATCAAAAATGTGGTAAAATTCCTGAGTTCAAAGAACATCTCGCTCATCCGGATTATTGAAAAGGATTACGGATCGTTCCGTCCATCTACGGAGCTTGAAAGAAACAGACGGATCAGTTTTCAGTTTTTCAGTAATTCTCGTAAGGATGTCGAAAAAGCCTACAATGGCGGAGGAGCCGAAAACGTTATCATCAGTGAAGGATATTTCACAAAAGAATATCCTCTGCTAAACAATGTGAAGTGGCAAACGGGCGAGCAAGTGTTGACAGAGAATAACAAAGCGTTGTGGATCAAAGTAGATGCTATTGAGCCTGCCAGACTAAAAACATTCATGGAAGCGAGAGGTAGCGTGATCAACGGTTATCAAAAGGAACTTGAAAAACAGTGGATTTCTCAGTTACAAGAAAAATATCCTGTCAAAGTGAATCAGGAAGAATTACAAAAAATCAAGCGTTAAAATGTATTTTAGCATTTTGAAACGTAATCAACCCGTGTCAAACCAAAAACGCTCCTTCTAAGAGAAGAACTTAATAATCAATATGAATATAAATAAACTGGTTGCAATTAGTCTGTTTGCAATTTTATCTCTCGGTTCAGGTTTGCTGAGCTACGGACAAGGACAAAAGGGTGTTACGATTGACAAGATTATAGCACGGGTTGACAACCACTATATTCTGGGCTCGGAACTGGAAGAAATGTATGCCAGCTACAAGGCCAACGGACAGAAAGCTCCCGAAAAATGCCAGTTACTTGAATCGTTGATCATCAATAAAATGCTTCTTGCAAAAGCTGAGATTGACTCGGTGACTGTTGAAGACAAAGAGGTCGACAATGAACTGGATGGCAAGATGAGCTACATGATCCAAAGATTCGGATCGGAAAAGAACATTGTTGAAGCCTATGGCAAAAGTATTGAAAATCTGAAAACTGAACTGAGAAACCAGGTTAAGGATCAGAAAATTGTTGAAAAAATGCAGCGTACCATTTCTGGTAACGTAAAGATTACGCCTAATGAAGTTCGTAAGTTCTTCAATTCAATTCCAAAAGACAGCTTGCCCTATATCCCCGCAGAGGTTGAGATTGGTCATATTGTTCGCAAAGGAAAAGTAACAAAGGAGCAGAAAGACAAATTGGTAAACCAATTGCAGGATCTGAAGAGCAGAGCTGAAAAAGGTGAAGATTTTGCGATGCTTGCACAGATTTATTCTGAGGATTTGGGCTCTGCTAAAAACGGAGGCGACCTTGGTTTTGCAAAACGCGGAGCCATGCTTCCTGAGTTCGAAGGTGCTGCACTTGCTTTGAAACCCGGAGAAATGTCAGGGGTTGTTGAGTCACAATATGGTTTTCACCTTATCAAACTGATTGAAACCAGAGGAGCTGAGTATCATTCACGGCACATCCTGTTGAGACCTGATTACAACAAAGGAACAGATATGACGTCTGCCAAACTTGTACTGGACAGCTTGCGTACACTCATTACCACCGATACATTGAAATTTGCGAGGGCTGCACGCGACAATTCTGAAGACAAGGAAAATGCGGAAGCGGGTGGTTTGCTACAAGATCGCAACACTGGTCAGGCACACTTAACTCTTGATGCTTCTATGGATCCTGCGCTTTATTTTGCGATTGACACCATGAAGGTAGGCGACATCAGCACGCCTATATCTTACCGTATGGATGATGGTTCCAGCGCAATGCGTATTTTGTGGTACAAAAGCAAAAATGAGCCCCACACAGCCAACTTACGCGACGATTACGAAAAAATTGCAGATATTGTATTGAGTAACAAGCGCAATAACGCGCTGGAAGAATGGTTCAAAAAAGCGCAGGGTGATGTGTTCATCAGCGTTGAACCGGAATACAAAGACTGTAAAATACTGGGACTGGAGCAAGGGGACGATTCCTGACAGCCGTTGGCCGGATGCTCCCGCAGAGTCAGGAAATATTGCCAATTTGAAGATAACTAAATCTAAACATTGTGAAGTACTCATCGGACGTGGAAGCTGCTGAAGCTATGAAAGTAGCTTATGAAAAAATTCGGGGTGAAATAGGAAAAGTGATCACAGGACAGGATGATGTCGTCAGAAAATTGCTGACAGCCATCTTTTGTCAGGGACACTGCCTTTTGGTAGGGGTTCCCGGACTGGCCAAAACACTGCTTATTCAAACAATTGCTTCTTCGCTCGATCTCAACTTTAACCGTATACAGTTTACGCCGGATCTGATGCCTTCGGACATTTTGGGTTCGGAGACGCTGGATCAGAACCGTAATTTCAAGTTCATCAAGGGACCTGTGTTTGCAAACATTATCCTTGCGGATGAGATCAACCGTACGCCTCCCAAAACGCAGTCGGCGCTGTTGGAAGCAATGCAGGAGTATTCGGTTACGATTGCCGGAGTAAAGCATCCGCTGGATCGTCCGTTTTTCGTACTGGCTACGCAAAACCCGATCGAACAGGAAGGAACATATCCGTTGCCTGAAGCCCAGCTGGACCGTTTCATGTTCATGATTCAGCTCGATTACCCCTCGTATGCCGAAGAAGTCAGTATTGTAAAAAACACTACAAACGACATTCGGAGAGAGGTAAATGAAGTGATTAGTGCTGAGGAAATTCTGGAGTTTCAACATTTGGTACGTCGGGTCCCTGTTACTGACCACGTGATTGAATATGCAGTAAAGCTTGTTCACAAAACCAGACCTGGATCCACGCATGCGGTGAAAGAAACCGGTGACTATTTGGAATGGGGTGCAGGACCTCGCGCTTCGCAAGCACTTATCCTGGCTGCAAAGTGTAATGCATTGTTATCCGGCAAATATTCACCGGATGTTGAGGATGTAAAAGCAGTAGCTCTACCCGTTCTGAGACACCGTATTATCAGGAATTTCAAAGCCGAAGCGGAAGGAATTTCAGTAGAAGATATCATCACCAGACTTGTATAAGTCGGTAGTTCGCAGATAAAATTAAATAATGCCAGTCCTGACCGGATTGGCATTTTCTTTTTAAGTTGTTTTGAAATCAAAATCCCCCCTGATATGCCCATTACAGGAAAAAATTTCATAGGTTATACTCTTTCGGCTGACGGAGAAAAAACATTTCAATCTTACATACCAGCAGAGGATCAATATCTCCCTGAAAAATTCTACACAGCTACAGCTACCGAAACAGACAAAGCAATTTCTCTTGCTGGAAAAGCATTTAATATCTATTCCAAAATACCCGCTTCACAGCGCGCTGACTTTCTTGTCGCAATTACGGAAGAGATAATTGCACTTGGAGCTGAGCTGATTCATAGAGCTAATCTGGAAACCGGCCTGCCCCTGCCCCGGCTACATACCGAACGGGAAAGAACAATTACACAACTCAACCAATTTGCTGACCTGATCCGTGAAGGTTCATGGGTGGATGCCTCCGTTGACACCGCTATACCAGATCGTTCTCCCGCTCCAAAACCTGACCTTCGCAAAATGCATATTCCGGTTGGTCCTGTCATTGTGTTTGGTTCAAGTAATTTTCCATTTGCGTATTCTGTAGCAGGTGTGGATACAGGTCCGGCATTGGCTGCAGGAAATCCGGTTATTGTGAAAGCACATGCTGCTCACCCGGGCGTGAGTGATCTGACCGCGCAGGCTGTAGTGAAAGCAGCCCAAAGGACGGGCATGCCTGAGGGTGTCTTTTCTATGGTTTATGATGATGGATTTGAAGTCGGAACACAGCTGGTGAAACACCCGGTCAGTAAAGCGGTAGGTTTTACCGGATCATTCAAAGGTGGAATGGCGCTTTATAAATTGGCACAGGAAAGGGAGGAGCCTATTCCGGTGTACGCGGAAATGGGAAGTGTAAATCCAATTGTGGTTTTACCGGAATACCTCAGGACAAATGCTGAGAAACTGGCAAAGACTTTAGCCTCGTCGGTCACTCTTGGTGCAGGCCAGTTCTGTACAAATCCGGGAATCGTTTTCGTAACAGACAGCGAGGGATTTTCTCAGTTCAAAACGACCTATGCAGACGAGATTACGGCGACAGCTCCCCATACAATGCTGACAGCTGGTATATGCAAGACATTCTTCAAACTTAAAAATGAAGCGAAGGATGAAAATCACGTGGGGTTACTAGCGCAATCTGATCAGACTTCGGAATTGCATAATCAATCTCAGGCAACAGTACTACAGGTTTCAGGAGACGAATTCATTAAAAACTCCAGGTTGCAGGAGGAGGTTTTCGGACCATTCTCCTTGCTGGTCGTTTGCAGGGATACCAATGAAGTGTTTGATGCAATTTGCAAACTCAGAGGTCAGCTTACCGCTTCACTCATGACAACAGAAAGCGAAGCCGGAAATTACCCTGAGATTATCTCACAATTAAGTAAAATATCCGGTCGGTTTGTTATGAATGGCGTCCCTACAGGCGTGGAAGTTTGTCCATCCATGCACCACGGGGGACCATTCCCTGCCGCCAGTATCAGTCAGTTCACTTCAGTGGGAAGGCATTCTATTCTACGATTT
>DASYHR010000538.1:0-1779 GCA_035998385.1 Dyadobacter sp.
AAGTGCAACCACAAAAAGAGCAACCAATAATTGGCCTGGTTGGTCGTAACCGGTCAGAAATTCGGTAAGCATGGCCAGTTGTTCCTCCTTTTGTTTCATCCATGTCTCTATGCCGGATAACGCTTCGGGAAATGTCATGGCCGCATTCCACTCAATGAATTTGCTGTTGAGAGGCATAAAAATCATAACAAGCAGAAATGCGAGGATCAGGAATTTTGGCGTGACGGTCCGTTTGATCTCAAACTCTGAGAATGACTTTCTTTCAATGTACCACCAGTAGAGAAGAGCAGGAAGCAGGTAAGAAAAAAAGTGAACTGTACCCTGAAGAATCATCATGGCAGTCCAGCCATTTGGTACAAGCGAAGGATCTGAGATCAACTGATTTAGCAAAACAGCGACAGTGCCGGCATCTGCAGAATAGTAAATAGCGAGTATTCCCAACGCAATCACATTACCTAAGGCCATGCCTATCAGCATGAAACCTACCAAAACCAATAAACTCCCCCAGGTACCCGGTACACGTGATTCCACCAAATCCGAATTATTTTTTTGCATAATTGGTGTAAATTTACAGTTTATTGTCAATTTAAAATAATGACGACCCCGTATAAGTGCCTCAATTGCATGTCTGAGGTATTTATAAAGGATGGCGTCGACGTCATAAATGGTAAAAATCGGAAATATAGAATTGGGAGAGTTTCCCTTGCTGCTTGCACCTATGGAAGATGTGAGTGACCCGCCGTTCCGCGCGGTTTGTAAGGAAAATGGTGCAGATCTGATGTACACAGAGTTTATTTCATCAGAGGGATTGATCCGTGATGCCGCCAAAAGTGTGCAAAAGCTCGACATATTTGAATATGAGCGTCCGGTTGGGATTCAGCTATTCGGGAGTGATATAGAGACAATGGGCTCGTGCTCGGAAATTGCATCTAAAGTAAATCCCGACCTGATCGACATCAATTATGGATGTCCGGTTAAAAATGTGGCTTGCCGCGGCGCCGGTGCTGCCCTGCTTCAGGACATACCTAAAATGGTGAAAATGACGGAAGCTGTCGTGAAATCAACACATTTGCCGGTTACCGTAAAAACCAGATTGGGCTGGGATGAGAGTACCAAAAACGTACAGGACGTAGCAGAAAGGTTGCAGGATATTGGTATTCAGGCTCTTTCTGTCCACGGACGAACACGCGTTCAGATGTATAAGGGGGAGGCTGACTGGACCTTGATTGCTAAAATCAAGGAAAATCCGCGTATTACAATTCCGATTTTTGGGAATGGCGATGTGGATACCCCTGAAAAAGCAGTGGAGTACAAAAATTTGTACGGTGTTGATGGCATCATGATTGGAAGGGCCACAATTGGAAATCCCTGGATATTTAATGATATCAAACATTACATGAAAACGGGAATGCGCATGGCGCCTCCAAGCCTTGCCGAGAGAGTTGCCGTTTGCCGTCGCCACCTGGAATTTTCGATAAGATGGAAAGGACCGATTGCCGGTGTTTTTGAAATGCGCCGCCACTATACCAATTATTTCCGCGGACTTGAAAATTTTAAGCCGTTCCGGATGAGACTCGTAGAGGGAATGTCGTTTGAAGAGCTGGACGGGATTTTGAATGAAGTAATCCAGGAATATAGCGAGCAGGTATGCTAAAAGTTTCTGTACAAAGCGCTGGTGGTAATCAGGAAGACAGCCATTCTTTTGAACTTGAAAATGAGGCCGGAAAGTGGCTGATTGACGGGAAGTCGTTTGAAGGGGACATCGCGAAGTTGTCAGAA
>DASYHR010000609.1:0-5059 GCA_035998385.1 Dyadobacter sp.
CTAAGCCTGTAGCTGTAGCTCAGCTGCAAGGTTTGGGCGTCCTCCAGTTTGTAGGATAAATGTAAGCTGGGAAAGAGATTGAAATATTTGCGATGATTGGTTTGATTGGTCTTTTTTAACTCCGTAAGAATATCTGAATACTCACCACGTAAACCACCTTGTATGAAAAATTTACCAAATTGATTACTTCCCATCAGGTAAGCCGCATGAATCCGCTCGTCGTATGCCAGTCGGTTATCGAAATCCGGCAGAATAAGCCAGTTCATTTCCTCGTTTTGCTGGTGTACTGAGAAATCATTATCCAGTAGTCGTGTACTGCTTTTCAATCCAGCCTCCAGCTTTCCGTTTTTGGCAAAAGGATGAATGTAATCAAGTTGAAACAACCAGTTTTTTTCATCCTCCGTATTGTATGAACGCTGCACAAGGCTATTTCCCTCTCCTATACTTCCCTCATTGTATCTGGATGCTTCCGTCTCGTCACTAATGATATACTTGGCGTCAAAGCTCAGGCTTTGGCCCTTTCTTTCAAATGTTTTCCGGTAACTCAGTGCTGCTTCAATGTTGGTACGCGGTTCATTCTCATCTTCTGTCCTGACAACCGTTCGGGTGAGGTTATTGTTGAAATCAAAGTCGCGGTACTCGAGTCGCGAGCTGTTGGAATTTTGCGAGTTACGGTAAGAGAGCGTTCCCGTCAGTGTATTGTATTTGTTCAAAAAGTAATCCATCCCAACCGTGAAGTTATTGGAATAACCTCCCCTTGTCCGATTGGTATTCTGCTCATATACAAAGCTTGTATCTGCACTTGTATATTCCTGTCTGGATGTACCACTACCCGGGCCCTCGCGATACAAATGTCCATAGCTCGCAATCAGATTTATTTTTTCTTTTCTATAGTTGATATTGAACGAAGCGCCCAGATTGGCAGGATAACCGGCTGTTCCGGTGAACGATCCGTTCAATCCATACCTGACATTCTTCTTCATCACAATATTGAGAATCCCTACTTCCCCTTCTGCATCGTATCTTGAAGAAGGATTGGTTATAATTTCAATACTCTCAATCAGATCTGCCGGTATTTGTTTAAGTGCTTCTGCAGGATTCATCCCTACCATACCGGACTGTTTTCCATCGATCAGAATCCTGACATTTCCACTTCCCCGGAGTGCCACATTCCCGTCCACATCCACAGTTACCGAGGGCATATTATTCAATACGTCCGAAGCACTTCCGCCAATGTTGCTCAGATCCTTTCCGATGTTAAAGACCCGCTTGTCCAACTGCAATTCCATCTGACTTTTTTCCCCTTTGACAACCAGCTCGTCCAGCACTTTCGCATCTGCTTTAAGCGAAATTGTTCCGAGATCCACATTGTCGGAAACAACTTTCACATTGGGGACAATCTTCTCAGCCATTGCGAGATACGAGATTCTGAGATAATAATTCCCCGGCTTGGCAGGTATCCTGAAAATACCGTTTTCATCAGACGCAAGTCCGCCGGCAACGGTCGAGTCAGCGCTGTTGAATAGGGCTACATTAGCGAATAAGACGGGATTCTTATCCGCATCAAGAAGTTTTCCGGAGATAATTGGATCCTGTTGTGCATATAAATTGCAAAATGACAGGATAAAGAAAGTCAGGGGTAGCAGTACACTTTTCATAACGAATCAATTTTTTGCAGGCCCTGCCTGGATTTAGACAGGGTGCGTCAGAAATTAAGTCGGTTGGACAAAAAAGTGTACCGAAGGTTTAATCGGCTTAGTAGTTTTTCAAAAACTATAAATTATTCTGAATGAGCGGGATAGAAATAACACCCGGTTACTCCAGCGTATTGCTTAGTCTTTTCAATTCAATTTCGGCTGCTTTGGCTGCGTAGTTGATATTGATCATGCGGTAACCGGCATCTTCAAAACTTCGCTGCGCTTCGCGGACGTCTATAATCGTAGCTTGAATTAATTTAAACCGTTGCAGAGTCAGATCCAGGAGCTGCTTGCTAAGCTCATAACTCTGCTTCTGGATTGCAAGTTGTTCGAGCGAACTTTTGTAAGTCTGAAACATTTTTACCGCACCTGCAGCATAGTCTCTGATCACCACATTTTTTTGAATTTCGGCATTCGTAGTATTGATCTCCGCAACTCTTTGCTGCCGTTTGAATATACCTCCGTTGTAGATAGGCACTGCCACGCTCAGACCTGCATTAGGACCGTTTGTCTGATTTAACAGCGTAAACCCGGCCCCACTTTGGTTACGGGAATAATTGTAAGCTGTATTCAATCGAATGGTAGGATAACGCTGAGCAGCCGTTTCTTTTACTATAAGCTGATTGATTCTCACCTGGTGATCCGCAGCCCTTACGTCTGCATTGGCACTCAATCGATCCAGAACGGCATCGACAGCCATATTCTGATCTACCGTAATGGTGTCTTTGATTGATACGGGCGTTTTAACGTCGAGAGTAAGAAGACGAAGCAATTCAGTTTTGGCAACCTCAGCAATCATCTGCTGATCCTGCAGTGTTTGTCCCAAAGTATTTAAATCGATCTGAGCCTGGAAAATATCAGCGTTATTGGCCATCCCGGCCTCTTTCCTCACCTTCAATATATCCAGACGTTGCTGAGAAGCAGCGATGGAAGTAGCCAATGTATTGACATAACTCAACTGACGAACTACATCATAATAGCTCGTTTGAACCGCTGCAATCGTATTTTGAACTTGAGAATTGAGCAACTCTACACTTTGGTATTGCAATTCGGCCAGACGTTTTTTGGTGGCAACCACACGTTTACCGTTATACAATAATATCCCTGCAGATACTCCCGCCTGCGTGTTATTTCCTACGGCACCTTTTCTGCTGATCTCAACGCCGGTGTTCAGCTTTTGATTTACATCGGTTACCTGTTCGGTATTTGAGAGCGTTGCTGCAATTACAGGTAATCCTCCTGCAATTCCGTAATGGTTAAAGAGTGTATTTGCCTCAACATTATTTTTGGCAATCTGAATTTCAAAACTGTTTTTCAACGCTGTAGCTACTGCCTCATCCAGGGTAAGTCTGAGGCTATCTGCAGATTGCCCGAAAGTCCGCACCGATACCAGCATCAACGTCATCAATACACTACCATTCAAAATTGCACGTGGGTTCATGAATAAAACCAATTGTTATTTTTTGTAAATATTTGTTCAGGAGTATGCTTAGTTCATCACTGCTATTTCCTCTTCCATTTTTTGCTCTTCAGATTTTTTATTCTCTTTCGGAGAAATAAAAGTGTAAACTGCAGGGATAACGAAGAGGGTCAAGACCAGAGAAAAAGTAAGTCCGCCTACGATTACGACACCAAGAGGCACCCGGCTGGTAGCAGCCGCTCCAAGGCTCATCGCGATCGGTAAAGCACCGAAGGCCGTAGCAAGACTGGTCATCAAAATAGGACGAAGACGTTGCGTGGCTGACTCAATCGCCGCCTCCATTCGCTGCATACCTTCATGCTCACGTTTTTGGTTGGCAAATTCGACGATCAAAATACCATTTTTGGTCACCAGACCAATCAACATAATCATCCCGATTTGTGAGAAGATATTGATTGTCAGGTTAAATATATAAAGACTTAACAACGCTCCTGCCAAAGCCAGTGGCACCGTGATCATGATAATAAACGGATCTGTAAAGCTTTCAAACTGGCCAGCCAATACCAGATAAACGAGTAACAACGCAAGGCCGAATGCGAAACTCGTATTTGAAGAACTTTCCTGGAAATCGCGGGATGGACCGGTCAAAGACGTCTGGAATGTCTCGTCCAGCAGTCTTGCGCCAATCGCCTGCATAGCTACCACTCCATCTCCAATGGTTTTACCTTCAACCAGGGACGCAGATACGGTGGCACTTTTGTAGCGATTATAATGATAAATTGTTGGCGGACCACTTTCTTCTTCCATATGCACTACGGCTGTAAGCGGAATGCTTTCCCCCCTGTTGTTACGAATATATAGCTTTGAAATATCTGCAGGCTGGCTCCGTTCCGAACGCTCCACCTGCCCGATTACCTGATACTGCTGTCCATTCATTATAAAATAAGCGAGACGCCTTCCACTGAATGCGGACTGAATCGTAGCTGCAACATCCGTCGTGGATAGTCCAAGGTCTTTTGCTTTCAAACGATCGATGGTTAGACGAACCTCTGGTTTATTGAATTTCAGGTTAGCATCCACGTTCTGGAACGTAGGATCTTTACGGGCTTCATCGAGGAATTTGGGCAATACTTCTGAAAGTTTTTCAAAATCCAGGTTCTGTAAAACGAACTGAACAGGTAATCCACCTCGGGAACCGGAACCTACAGCAATCGTCTGTTCCTGGGTTGCAAAAATACGGGCGTCATTAAATTCAGGAAGTTTTTTATTGATTGCCATAGCGATATCGTTCTGGCTACGGATTCGCTGGTCCGACGGCACCAGACCAATCCGTCCCATACCGCTGTTCACGCCTGACCCGCCAAATCCGGGTGTCGAAGAGAATGTAAAGGATTTCTCAGGAATCGAGTCGTTCAGATAGTCTACCACCTCATTGGAGATACGCTGCATCTGATCAAAGCTGGTTCCCTCGGGAGCTGTCATGGTGAGACGAATACTGTTGCGGTCTTCCATTGGTGCCAACTCACTTTGTAAATTGGTATACGTGAAGTACATCAGCGCACCACAAGCCAAAACCACAACCCAGGCAATCCAGCGGACATTCATAAACCCTTTCAGAAGGCGGTTGTAGCCATCCTCCATCCCCGTAAAGAACGGTTCAGTCTTATTATAAAACCACCCGTGTCCTGCATTTTTTCTGTTCAGTACAACATTCAGTACCGGAGTAATTGTCAACGATACAAAAGCAGAGATCAAAACGGCAGAAGCTACTACAATACCAAATTCGCGGAAAAGACTTCCTACAAAACCCTCAAGGAAAATAACCGGAAGGAACACAACAGCCAGTGTAAGCGAAGTGGATATAACTGCAAAGAAAATTTCCTTACTTCCTTCCAAAGCTGCCTGCCGGATATTTAAGCCACTTTCGAGTTTTCTGAAAATG
>DASYHR010000778.1:0-2151 GCA_035998385.1 Dyadobacter sp.
AGACAGATTGGCGTTGAGAATGCATAAGGTTTTAGTATGGTAAATAAATCACATGTTTAATAACACATCATCCCAGCCTAGAATAAAATACTGGTCACACTCATAACAGGCATGCAGTACAAGAGACATTCATAAACAGAATAACCTGCAAACGTCGTCACAGTCCCTTTCTACAGGAAAGCAAAATTTATAAAAAGCATTACAGATGAAGTTGATCGGATCAGATAGCACAGGCCGTAGCAGCTTGATATGCACAAACACAAAGATCGTATATTTTTTAATATTGCTATAAAAACTTGAAAAAATATTATTGCTGCGGTTTGTATTAGTAATAAATCGGTTTGAGTGTGCAGGCAAACCCTCGAGACTGACTAATGTGAAAAAATGAACTCTAAACTATATACGTAAATTAAGTATGTAGTTTAGATTGCAGTATCAATTTCCTACCAGTCACATGATATTTTATGTGTCATTTGAACATTTTTACTCTTTATTTGAACATTTGATCTATTGATATTTCAAAATAGGTGAGTATTTTTCAACAAGACCAGCAATGGACTCTCTTTTTTATTTGTGCGTATATCGTTTTTAGTTCACTGTAGGCTGTGAGGACTATACCTACACTTAGTTATTTCGGCCTCTGTATCGAACAAACATCGCTGCCATTCAACACCTGTCTTATGAGATGAGCGCTAATGGTAATGTTCAGGTTGAATAAGATACCTTCAGGTGATGTCCTCTTATTGTCTCCCTTCTTACATTACATACATGACACGATTCCGGATCAATGAATTTGGCGGAATGTATCTGTCAAATACTCCAGCGCATCTATCGAATGCATCTTTTCCATGGAATGCAGCGTAATGTCAGTGATTTCGGCCGCACGCCGACACATGCTTTTTTCATAAATTGAGATGGCATTTTTCATGTTAGTGAAATCCTTAGATGTGAGTTGCTCGGCAAGCTCCATTGCATCCAGCATGGCCATATTCACACCCTCACCTGCGTAGGGTGGCATCCGGTGCGCAGCGTCACCCAGCATAGTCAGGTTATGTATACTCTCCCAGTGTTGTTCAGGTGGAAAATGATACTGCGGACGGGGTACGAAATAGCTGTCGTTACTCACAAACAGTTCATGCCAGATATCACCCCAATCGGCAAAACGTATTTTAAACCAATCGTAAATTGACGACTTGTTTTCGAAATTGATACCTGAAGTTTTTACCCAGTCTTCGGTCTCCCTTGATCCGGTGTAAAAAGATAACGAACCGTCTCCTTTTGTACTTAGAACAATGCTTTTTTCTTGACCCAATGCAAAGATTTTTCCTCCTTTGGCAAGTTTCCAAAGCTCTGGTGCCTGCGTTTCAGCATGGTAGATATTGCCGTCAACGATGGTTAGACCGGAATAAAGCGGAGCGATATCAGTGATGTAATTCCTGAGTTTTGAATGAGCTCCGTCCGCAGCGATGACTAAATCTGCGTATTCCGTGTTGCCATTTTCAAAGAAGATATTCCAACCCTGATCCTTGGATTCTAGTTTCACAAATTTTGAATTCCATATAATGGTATTTTTCTCAAGCGAAGCAATCAAAACATCACGGAGCGGGCCTCTGTCTATTTCCGGACGCAAATAAGCACCACTTTGTACAACAGGCTCCTCGCGGTTATGATCATCAAAATGTATCACCGCATGATGGTCGGTTAGCCGTATTTTGTCGGCATCGGGACGATAGTGCTTTCGGAATTCATCCAGCAGACCTGCGGCTATCAGTGCTTTTAATCCGGACTCTTCATGCAGATCCAATGTGGCGCCCTGCTGACGCATATTTTGGTCGGGATCTCTTTCATAAACCTTTACATTAAGGTTATTTAATTGTAGCAGTCTGGCTAATGTTAATCCACCGGGACCGCCTCCGATAATTGCAATGGTTTTACTTTTCATGACTATTTCTTTTAAGTTTGTTTAACAAAATTATGTGGTCCTAAGCAGATATAATATTCGGAAAGGGCCGAAAAATAATCGTAAAAGGTTGTGTATTAATACAAGATGAGTCTCTTTAGCAGTATGGATTTGGTAAACAGTCTGCTTACTATTGGGATTACAGTACGAACTTGTATTTTGAAAAACGGGCAGCTGCGGCGGGAGTAAGT
>DASYHR010000815.1:0-9357 GCA_035998385.1 Dyadobacter sp.
GAAATAACGCCTTCAAAAGTTTCGTCAGGATACGCTTTGGATTTAATCACAGCCTTCATCCCTTTTTTGACAAAAGGCAGATCAACGGCGTACACATTGGTCGTAATCCATACGTCAGAAAGATCCGAAATCGTAAATAAATCTGAATCGCTTCCGCTGATCTGAGTGCCGGTTGAGATATTACTTTCTACTACATAACCGCTTACAGGAGCTTTGATCTGAAACACACCCTTTTCGCTGCTGGCATTGTAAAGCGCCAGGTTATCACGGATCTTGTCAATTTCAGCACCAATTACATCCACCTCACTTTGTGCTTCAACCAGCTCTCTTTCTGATCCCATCCGGTCATTGAACATGGATTCGGCCAATGTCTGTGCTCTTTTGGCAACGGTGAGCCGCGATTCCAGTGTCCGTTTCTGGGAGGTGAGGTCGGTGAGTTCGCTGCTTCGGATTTCGGCAAGCACTTGTCCTTTGGAGACCTTATCACCCAACGAAAAGTTGGTCTTTGTAATGAGTCCATTCACCAGACTCGCATACCGGACTACCTGATTGGGATTGTATTCAATTTGCCCGTTCAGTCGGATCGATTGCGTAACAGGTTCGGATATGGTTGTGTAAGTCGTCACCTTCGTCAGGTTGATCGCCTTCTTTTCCGTTGGAGAAGTTTGCTCTTTTTCCTGGTCTTTGTAGCAGGAGCTTATGGTCACAGCAGCTAACAAAGCAACTGGTATAAAATAGGTTAATTTTAACATTGTCGTAAGCTTTCGAATGATAGTGGCAGTTATTGAATGTCTGTTCCTACTGCGTAGTTGAGGTTTTCCCGGCTCTCTGCGAGTTGGCGGCGGGTAGTCAGTATGGTGCGTTTGTTGGCCAGATAGGCATCAAAAAAATCGAGGTATTCGATCATATTGATACGGCGTGCCAGAAAGTAGCGCGTGTAATTATTGAAGACTTCGTCGAGGTCCTCTGCGTAGCCTGCTTCGATACTTTGGTAAGCGCCCAGGTCTGCTTTCAGGTTTCTGAACGCTTCGGCTACTTCACTTTCGATACCTTTGGTTTTCTGATTCGCCAATACCTGTGCCTTCTCAATACCGATTTTGCTTTCCTGAATAGCCCCCTGGTTACGATTAAAAACAGGTAAAGGCATACTGACGTTGAACCCGACAAAGTTGCGCAGGAAGTTACCTCCGCGGTCATAATTGACTCCCAATGTCAGATCAGGTTTTTTGTTGGCCAGTTCCAGGTCATGTTGTTTAGAGGCGAATGCCTTTTCGAGCTCGCTGATCTTCGCGTCCGGGCGTTGGTTTAAAGCGGTTTCTACCAAATCAGAAAAGGACAGGGATTGCAGCTTTTCGAGATCCTGAACAGGCAGATTTGCTTCCGCCTGTATATAGGTGGAAGCAGGAATGTTGAGCAATACTACCAGCTCCTTCTGTATACCGGTAATCTCTTTTTTTGTTTCGATAATCTGTTGACCCAGCTCCATTTTCCAAGCTTTCAGTCTGAACAAATCCCGCTTTTTCAGATCTCCGGTGGCATATTGTCTTTCGTAGGAAGCTACCAGTTTTTCCAGCGCGGCATTCTGAATGTCAAGAATCTGCGCGTAGGATTGGTGATAGGAGAGTGCACTGAGGTTATTTCTCAGATCGGTTTTCAGGTTCCGGATGAGTTCTGTGAAGTATTCCAGCGCCATATCACGCGACAAACTTTCCAGTGCGATTCGCTTTTTACGTTTGCCGCCCGTTTCGATCAGTTGCTGAAGTTCGGTCGCAATTTGTCTGTTTTTGCCAAAGTTACCGGCAATGGGTGGCAACGATTCTCCTGAAGAAAGTTGTCCTTTGGTAGCCCATAGGTTCAGTTCTTCGACAGAAAATTCAGGATTTGGCCATAGTTTAGCCTGAATGATCGTCGCCTCAGACTGCCGGATGCTGAGTTTTTGAGCAACCAGGTCGAGGTTATTATTTAAAAATAATGCTTCGGCTTCCTTCGTGGTAAGTCGCAAGGTATCTTCCTGCGCAATAGAGGAACAAATACTGACGAGGAGAAAGAAGCCTAATGAAATGTATCGCTTCACCAGGTTCTGTTTTTGTTGTAATCACAAAATTAGGCCTGGTGCATTAGAGGACTCTTCGAGGTAAATTATAATAAAGTCAGTGACAGATTAAAAAATCATAAGAACTATTTAAAACAGTAGCGAGATTTCCGTTCCGACACCTCTCTCCGATTGGATGCTGATTGCTATGCCGTGGTTCGATAGGATTTTATGTGATATAGCCATACCAAGCCCGTTGCCATGCACGCCCGCTACATTGTTACCCCGGTAGAATGGTTCGAATATATGCGTGAGGTCGTCCTTTGAAATACCAATGCCTTCATCCCTGATAGTCAGGCAAGCCTGGTTTTCTTTCTTTTCCAAAGTGAGATTGACAGGTTTGGAAGATGAGAATTTGGCTGCGTTTTCGGTGAGATTATAAATCGCCATATACAGTTGCGTTTTTACGCAATCGTAAGTCAGCAAATTTTCATCCTGATCTGATAATTCCCAGTGCAGGTTTACTTTAGTTTGAGGGTAATCAATGGCCAGACGATCCAAGACTTCCCATAAAATCTCGTCAAGGCGTTCAGGTTGAAGTATTTGCTTTTTATCCTGTTCCAATCCCGATAATACCAGTAAGTTCTGCAGGATATTTTCCAGTCTGCCGGCGTCAGATAAGACGCTACCACTTACTTGCCGGTATTCCGAAACCGGGCGGTCTTTTTGCATTAACACTTCCAGATTACCGACGATAGACGCCAAAGGACTCTTCAACTCATGAGAAGCGTGACTGATAAAATTCTTCTGAATCTGTACATTCTGATACACCTTTTCGAGCATCGCATTAAATTCCTTGAACAAATCTTCGAGTTCATCTTTGGTTTCAGGATAGGTGAGTTTGTGACTTCTCCCGGTCATGTCAATCTTTTTCACCTGCGTGATAATCTCTCTGACAGGGGAGTAGGCAATACGCGATAAAGTATAACTCAATATTACAATCACCACCATCCCGATCAGTAGCGCAATGAGCAGAATCTTAACAAATTCGGCCTTTTGCGCGTGGAGTGCGGGATTGTTGGCTTTGATAATCACGCTAAATGAGCCCTGATTGTCACGGTAATATATTGCGTAGTAAAATGAATCGTCAACCTTGAAGCTATACTGGCTTTTGGCACGAATTGTTTTGAGGATTTTTAAAGTGATATTGGTGTCAGGGTCGGCTTCTCCATAATGTATTTTTCCTTGTTTGTCATACAGCCGTATCTCCTGATTGGCAGTCGCAGTCAGGAATTTCTTTTCAATTTTTCGGTATTCGTTGGTGCTCAGCTCATCCTCTTCCAGGTAAAACAGCGCTGTCAACGATGCTGTACGGGAAAGTTCAGCATAAAACACATTCTCGGCTGACTTCACAAAGTTCAGGTAGATCAGAACAGAGGATATGGTAAATACCAACCCGAAAACCAGTGAGGAATTCAGCGTGAGTTTGTGCTGTATTTTCATGGATTGTCAGAAATCATATAACCTCGTCCTTTCAAAGTCCTGATCAGTTTTTGATCAAAATCGTTGTCAATTTTATTTCTCAGATAAGAAATGTAGACATCCACGACATTGGTGTACGTATCCATATTGGTGTTCCAGACTGAGCTCAATATCTGTGTCCGGGTTACGATCCGGTTTTGGTTTTCGAGGAAGAAAACCAGTAGTTTGAATTCCTTAGCTGACAATTGAATAGGACGCCCGGCGCGTTCCACAAGGCTCGAATCCATATTCACCTCCAGATCCCCGCATTTAAGCACCTGATCTCTGGAATAATGTAACTCGTATCTGCGTCTGAGTGCTTTGATGCGGGAAAGCAGCTCAGGAAAATGGAAAGGTTTTACAAGATAATCATCTGCTCCGAGGTCGAGCGCCTTGATCTTATCTTCAGCTTCTCCCAACGCGCTGAGCATCAGCATAGGCGTATCCAGTTTTTTATATCGAATCAGTTGCGCGAGTTGCAGCCCGTCCATGTCGGGAAGCATCACATCCAGGATAAACAGATCCCAGGATTCGGCCAGAATCCGGTCGCGTGCTTCGTAGCCGTTACCGGCGAGCTCGGCCTGATAACCAGCTTCTGATAATCCTTTCAATAAAAAACTGCTGATGCGGACGTCGTCTTCTACAACTAATATTTTCATAAGTGAGGTAATCCTGTGAATGGTTAAGAAATGGGCCGATGCCTATTGCCGGAGGTTGCTAAAAGCAAGTCGGTCTGGCTTGCCTGGTTTCGTATTTGGGGTTTACAAAGATTGTAAATTGTTTTGAGTCCATGGGTGTCAGGGAATTTTTTAGCGCTTGTAGTCTATTGGAATGGTGTCAGTATTTCATTAGAAATCAGTAGGGTAGCTGTTACAGAGATTTGCAGATAAAGTGCTTAAACCGCTTGTCCGGGGCTATTTATATAAAAAATGCCAGCTAAACATAGCTTAATATTTTCTAATTTTAGTGCAGACGATATATCGCTCCTATGGTTCATCAAAATTTATTATTGATTCTGGCGCTGTTTTTTGCAATGGCGCTTCTCTATTTATTGAGTCAAAGACTGAAGATTTCTTATCCTATTCTGCTTGTAATCGGAGGGTTGGCAATATCTTTTATACCAGCCGTCCCCGACATCAACATCAATCCGGAAATTGTTTTTCTGATCTTTTTGCCACCGTTGCTTTTTGAAGCTGCCTGGTATACTTCCTGGAACAGTTTCTGGAAATGGAAGAGATCCATTCTTTCTTTGGGGTTTGGTCTTACTTTTTTCACCTCCCTTGCCATAGCCTATTTTTCAGTCAGTCTGATACCTGACTTTACCCTTGCCCTCGGTTTTCTTTTGGGTGGAATTATTTCGCCGCCCGACGCCGTTGCTGCCACTTCTGTTTTAAAAGGCATGAATATGCCCAGAAGAGGAACGACGATTCTGGAAGGGGAAAGTCTTGTAAATGATGCGGCCTCGCTTACCGTGTTCCGTTTTGCACTTGCCGCCATTCTGACAGGCCAGTTCGTATTTCAAAAGGCAGCGTCTGATTTCCTTGTGCTGGCCTTTATGGGCGTTGTTGTGGGAGTGGCAATCGGACATATTTTGTATTTCATCCTAAGGTTTCTTGCCAAATCTTCCAGCATTACAACGCCCATTACCTTAATTGCGCCGTACCTGATGTACCTGGTAGCGGAAGAATTTCACTGGTCGGGTGTGCTGGCTGTCGTGAGTGGCGGACTGTTTCTGTCGTTCCGTTCCAAAGATTACCTGAATTATCACACCCGTATACAAACCAAGGAGGTATGGGAAACGGTAGGTTTTCTGTTGAATGGATTTGTATTTATACTGATAGGGCTGGAGCTGCCGGTCATCGTAAAAGGACTCGGTGACTACTCGCGTGAAGAAGCGATTCAATATGCCCTGATGATCAGTGTAATTGTGATCGTAGTGCGCGTAGTCATGGTGTATTTGTCTGCCTATTTGCCACGGCTGCTGTTTCCGATTGTGCGCCAGAGGGAGAAAAGTCCTGGACTAAAATTGCCCTTTGTGATCGGTTGGGCAGGTATGAGAGGCGTGGTGTCGCTGGCATCAGCTTTGGCTATACCGCTCACGCTGGATAATGGCGAGGCTTTCCCGCACCGAAATCTGATTCTGTTTATCACCTTTGTGGTTATTTTAATTACCCTGGTTTTTCAGGGTCTTACACTGCCGTTTTTTCTGAAATTATTGAAGGTAGAAGAGGTTGATGATTTTGAACCTGTTGAGGAGCAAATCGAGGCCATCCGCCTGCAACTTGCCAAGGAGTCTGTTGTATACATGGACCGCCACTATGCGAAAGAAATGGCTGATTATGAGACGATTTCCCGGATCAAGGAACAGTTGCTGCGTAGCATACGCGCCACGGAAAAAGCAGCTGTGGAAGATAATAAGGCAGCGCTCGGTTCTGTAAGGCAGTTATACAAGGAAATTATGCTGGAACTGGTAGAACACCGTAGGGAAGGGCTTTTCAGAATGGCGCTTGACAAAAAATTTGATGATGGTATTATCCGGAATATGGAACACAATCTGGATCTGGAAGAAGCGAGGTTGAGAAAAAACTAATACTGCATTTATATGCCTGGGAAATCTGCTTCGCTGCCAGGGTTATTGATGCAGATTTTCCTGGTGTTTCCATAACTCCCTGAATACCGGACTTTCTTCTTTCAGATAAACAAAAGTTCCTTCATCGACGATCTTGCCGTCTTTGAGCACGTACACATAATCGAACTTGGTCAACAGGTGTAAACGGTGTAACGTGGACACGACTGCTTTCTGACGGAACTGTGCGAACATACGGTCGTAGATCAGAGATTCAGTCTTCGGATCCACGCTGCTTGTTGGCTCATCAAGCAATACGATATCACTGGAACGTGCTGCCAAAATGCCCCTTGCAAGTGCCAGCCGCTGCTTTTGTCCACCTGATAAATTAACTCCTCTTTCCTGAATATTGGACCCGAGATGGTTGGGAAGTTTGTCGAGTACATCGGCGAAGTGGGCGGTTTGGCATACTTCCATGATCTCCTCTTTGCTGAAAGGCAGACCGAGTGTTATATTATATTCAATGGTATTTTCAAAAATCTCGGGATCCTGCGGAAACAATGTGACCGTATCTGCCAAAGTACCCATGGATGCCGTGAGCTGGTTGTCTACTTCCACCGTGACCGTATCTTCGGGCTGATATAATCCCCGGATTACAGCCAGCAAGGTGCTTTTTCCGCTTCCGCTTTCACCGATTAATGCCAGCTTCTCGCCCCGCCTGATTCGGACCTGCAGACCGTGCAAACTATGCGAAAACGTTTGGTCGGAATAGTTTTCACCATGTGAAAAACTCAGGTTACTGATTTTGATTTCCTTCCAGTCTGCAGGGAGCGGAACGGTTGCTTCGGGTATATGCTGATGCGCATACGCCTCTCCTATACTGCGCGCCGTTTGCACTTCGGTATTGTAGCGGATGATTTCGGTATATTGCCAGGCTACATCCTGAAACACGCTAGTAAACTGAGTGACATAACCCAGCAATGTGACCAGACCGCCTACCAGAAAAACCTGGCCGGGCGTGTAATTCTGGTATACATAACCCAGCGTGACCACGATATAGATGATGGCGATGAAGATGCTTGCCACGAACCATTTCCATTCGTTGATCACCACCGTTTTACGAAATGGAGGAAACACATCAGCTACCTTTTGCATCAGTCCGGCTTTCATTCGTTTTTCCAGTCTGAGGGTGATCACCGTTATGATATTGGAAAGACTATCAAACAAAGTGGAGGATACGACGTGTTCCCGTTCGTTGGTTTCGTCAAGGGCTTTGATAAAAGGTTTATCGAATAGGAATATGATCCGCATGGTAATGATCCCGATCAAAATCCCGATACCGCCGTACAAAGGCGAAAACCATACGATGGCTATAAATGAAAAGATGAACTTGGCGAAGGCATGCAGAAACATAAAGCCGTTCTGAAAGAAATCGCGGAGTGCTTCGTAAGCTTTTCTGATACGGTTGATCGTGGAGCCGCTATGATGATCCTGATGCCATTTTGTAGGCAGGTGAAGTGCCTGATGGTACATTTCATCCAGGAAATTTCTGCTCAGATCGAACGCCAGTTTACGTTCCAATATCCTGGCCGGTCCGTGAAATACCCATTCTCCTAATGTCAAAGCCATATATCCTGCAGCGAACAGCAGCACATTGTCAGGAATGTCGTTGGGTTCAGTTTGAATCGATTGAATAAACCAGCCGAGTAACAACGGGTGCATTGCCAACACAATATTGGCCAGAATGAACATGCCGTAAACCAGTAGATACTGTTTGCGCTGGCTGCGTGCATAACGCCATGCAGTGGCTAATAACGCGATATAGGGATTTTGCATCGATACGATTTCAGCCCGCAAAGATATGAAAACACACAGGCTGATGCATAACACGACTTCATGCTTAACAGTTTGATCGTTCGAAGAAATAAGTAGTTTTTATACTCTGACTTGTTTTACACTAAATAATATCCGCTTCCATTTTATCTAAATCTGTTTTGATATGAGACGTTTAGCATACATTTTGAGCCTGTTTGTAGTATTGATCTTTATGAATGCCGGAAATGCATCAGCACAGGATGGCTGGGTTTCTCTCTTTAATGGTGAAAATCTGAACGGATGGAAAGTGGGGGCCCATGCTTCTTCATTTTCTATAGTAGACGGAGCGATTCAGGTGGCCGGGCCGCGCGCACATCTTTTCTATGAGGGTCCTGTGAAAAATCATATGTTCAAAAACTTTGAGTTCAAAGCAACAGTAATGACGCGTCCCGGATCAAATTCAGGTATTTTTATACATACTCTTTTTCAGGAAGATGGCTGGCCATCCCAGGGTTACGAAGTGCAGGTAAACAACTCGCATACCGACTGGAAACGGACCGGAAGTCTGTATGACGTCGTGGATGTGAAGGAAACCTACGTCAAAGACAATGAGTGGTATACCGAATACATCAAAGTGGAAGGCAAACACATCACTATCATGATTAATGATAAGGTGGTGGTGGATTATGAAGAAACCGATGCAGATAAAAGGTCTGTGAATGGCAAGGGTAAAATATTGGGTAGTGGTACATTCGCATTACAGGCGCACGATCCTAAAAGTGTAGTTTTGTATAAAGACATCAAAGTAAGACCTCTGACCGAATAATATTGGTTATTCAATGACAGACGATTGGAAGAATTTGTAAATTTTGAAAGCAGAATAGACCGCTTTGATGGCAAGGCAGGCAGTTATTACCTGGCTGTTCCTGACGAAGTTGCGCATATGTTTGTGACAGGCCGCAAACCTGAGCGTGTTCGTTGCGTATTAAACGGAAGTGTTGAGTTTCAATGTGCGATCCGGCCGATTTCAGGTGCAGGGTTTTATATCAATGTAGCTACGCAGATCCGAAATCAGGCGCGTGTGGTGTTGGGCCAGCTAGTGAAGGTGGCCGTCAAAAAGGACGATAGTGTGTATGGCAGAGATATGCCCGAGGAGCTCGAAGAACTATTGAGCCAGGACGAACAGGGAAATGGACTGTTTCATGAGATTCTACCCAACAAACAGCGCGGCATCATTCATTATATTGCCTCAGCCAAGACCGTTCAAGTGCGCATCGATAGAGCCATTATGATGGTCGGCAGGTTGAAACGGGGTGAAATTTAGTTACCACTCACAACAAATGTGCTGAGGAAATCATGGCACGGTACTGAGAAGGCGAAATACCTTCCATCTTTTTAAATTGTCTTCCAAAATAATTCAGAT
>DASYHR010000820.1:0-3945 GCA_035998385.1 Dyadobacter sp.
ATGCCTGCTCGATGTTTTTGAAGTAGTAACTCGCATTGTCCATACCCAGGCTGGTGCGCAGGAAAAGACGTTTGATTGGCTCAATTTCAGCAAATACATTTCCAAACAGGGTCACGCGGTGCGTGTTGTCCCACTTGTTGATCTCCTGCATATGCAAAGGATTGTTTCTGTCCGAATATCCTGAACCTATACCGCCACCCCAGCTTCCGTCTTTGGCATAAACCGGAATAGTCGGAGCCAGCGTAACAGCCAGTCCTGTGGTGGCCGCGCCACCGATGTCAGTGGATACGAGTCTTTCGTTGGAAGATGCGAGCTGCACATTCGCACCGATTTTGAGTTTACCGTCAAAAGCGCTTGTTAACGCATTGATTCGTCCGCTCAACTTATCATAGTTGGTATAGCGAAGCATTCCTGTATTTTTGAAGTAACCCAGGTTGATCTGTAGCGAAGAGGTTTTATTTCCGCCCGAGATCGTCAGTTCATTGTTGGTAACAATGCCCGTTTTGTATAATTCTTTTTGCCAGTTGGTATTTCCTGCCGGCATGTTCGCATTTCCGCCTACGAACGGCTGCACAGTTACTGTATTCAGGACAGGATTGGCAAAATCTTTGTTCCAGTCAAACTGATACAGTGCACCGTAACCATCTTCAGGGTTTACTCCGTCATTCACAGATGCCTGCCATAATGCACGTCCGCGATCCACAGAATTAAGCATTTTGAATCTTGAATATTTTTCAGATTGAGCCGAAATGTTGGTGTTAAAATCGATGGTGATCTTTCCATCTGCATTCGCGCCGTTTTTGGTTGTTACAATGATCACACCGTTTGATGCTCTCGAACCGTAGATTGAGGAGGCGGAAGCATCTTTTAAAACCTGTACAGATTCAATTGAGTTGGGATTAAGTCCCTGAAACACTTCCGGCCGTTTGGTAGGTACTCCATCGATGATATAAAGCGGATCGGTGTTTCCCAGTGTGTTGGCTCCACGGATCAGGATACGGGAATTTGCACCGTTGGGAGATCCGTTTTTCTCAATATACAAACCCGGGACACGTCCCTGCAAAGCCTGCATGGGATTTCCCGAACTAATGTTTTTGAGCGGCGTCATATCCACAATGGCGATCGCGCCGGTCAGGTCTTCTTTTTTGGAACTGGTGTATCCTACTACAACCACCTCATTCAGACTCTTTTGGTCGTACTCAAGTGTTACGTCTACAATAGATTGATTACCGACAGGCAATTCTTTGGCAACCATTCCCACGTAGGAAAAAACCAATGTGGCTGAAGGTGCCACGGAAATGGTATATTTTCCCGCGCCATCACTCACCGCTCCGCTGGTGGTTCCTTTTTCGAGGATATTCACGCCCGGCAGGATTTCTCCATCGGTCGCTTTAATGGTTCCTGAGACAGAAACCTTGTTTTGTGCCCACGCCACCTGGATGCTGCACAGCATGGCAAATGCCATGAAGAGTAATCTTTTGTTCATGAATTTATTGGTTAGAGAGTAAAAATTGATCGAGTTCTGATTCAGATATTTCCGGAGTGGCACCGCTGTGAGAGGCTACTAATGCTCCTATTGCGCAAGCTTTTTTAAGAGCGGATGGGATGGATGAGCCTGAAATGTATTCTTTGAGAAACATAGCCAGAAAGGAGTCGCCGCTGCCTATGGTATCCTGAACCTGAACCTGGTATCCGCCCTGCGCGTGAAAGCCATCATTTGAAAGCACCATAGCACCATCTGCTCCGAGCGTGACGCAGACCAGTTTTAGATTGAAGCGTTCGTAGAGAAACTTGATTTGGGTTTCTATATCAGGCTGTATGCCAAACCAACCGCAGACAATAGCCAGCTCGTGCTCGTTTACCTTTACAATGTCGGCTTGTTGTAACAGATGCTCAGTCGTGGTTCTGTCCAGGTGAGGCGGGCGGATATTTACATCAAATACTTTAAGTTTGGCTACTTTCAAAAGCTCAAAAAGTGTATTGCGGGACTGCTGGCTGCGTACAGACAATGTTCCATATACGAATACGTCTGAGTCCTTTACCAGCTGCAGGCTTGAAGACGTTGGCTGGATATAATCCCAGGCTACGGGCTGCACAATTTTGTAGGTAACCTCTGTTTTATCTGTCAGATTAACCTTCACAATGCCCGTCAGGTGTGTTGTACCGGTTTGTATGTATTCTGTGTTTAAGCTCTGTTTGCTAAGATAGTCCATTAACTCTGCGCCCAGGTCATCATCTCCAACCCGGCTGATGAATGCTGGATTCATACCGAAATTTTTAAGATGAATGGCCACATTCATCGGCGCTCCGCCTGGCTGTTTGCCGGTAGGCAACATATCCCAAAGCATTTCTCCGAAAACAGTTATTGTTGGTGTCATATAGGTTGGTAGTTGGGGAAGAATAAGTTTTAAGAGTTTTATTGGATAGTCTATGTGGTTTGCGTGTCTTACCCACCAAGGAGGGGATTGAGATCGCGTAATCCCGTCACTGGAGGGGCGGTCCGCCGCGTGGTGCGGATAGGGCGGGGTGGGTAACATTCGCTAATGCAAAACCATCGTTTTGTCCGTCCTTTCCAGGGAAGTTCCTTTGGTTTCTGGCATGATGCGCCACACGAAAATGAGTTGTAAAATCATCATCACCGCAAAGAAGGAAAAGGTGATTCCGCCGCCCAGGTATTCGGCTATAATAGGAAAGGAAAAGGCGATGATGGCTGCCATCAGCCAATGCGTGAAACTACCAAGAGCCTGTCCGTTTGCCCTGACTTCATTGGGGAATATCTCAGAGATAAATACCCAAATCACAGCACCCTGTGAGAAAGCAAAAAATGCGATATAGACAAACAAGAAGGCGGGAACTCCGGTGAAATCCTGGATAAAAAAGGCTCTTGCCACCAGGCCGAGTGTAATGATGACGCCAACTGAACCAATTGCCATCAGTGTGCGGCGTCCGAAACGATCTATGAAGTTGATCGCTAAAAGTGTAAAAGCGAAGTTGACAAAGCCAATCCCCGCAGATGAGAGAAATGCAGCTTTGGCGCCCAGACCCGTCATTTCAAAGATACGCGGACTGTAATAAATAATGGCATTGATGCCTGATACCTGATTAAATACAGCAAACAGGATAGCCAACGTAACAGGCGTTTTGTATTTGGCAGAAAACAGGCGGGCCTTGGGCTGATCCTTCGCATCCTGATCTGCATTCAGGATCGCAAACAGGGTCTGCTCGCTTGTTTTGGCGTCGATGATATTCAGGATTTGCCTGGCCTGCTGCACATCACCCTTTTTCATAATCAGCCAGCGCGGACTTTCAGGAACGTACAGGATCGCAAGCAGAAAAATAATCGATGGCAAAGCCTGCACACCCAGCATCCAGCGCCAGGCGTTTTCGCCCAGATCCTGCATAAAGTAATTTGAAAAGTAGGCGATCAGAATACCAAACACCACATTGAACTGAAACAGCCCCACCATTTTCCCGCGTGATTTGGGAGGTGAAATTTCTGAAATGTACATAGGCGCGGCAACCGAAGAAGCGCCCACACCCAGCCCGCCAAGAAACCTGAAGAATATGAACACATACCAGTCCGTAGCCAGGGCAGAGCCAAGTGAAGAGACCAGATAAAGCACAGCGATCCAGAATAAAGTCGTTTTTCTTCCCAGTTTGTCGGCGGGGATGCCTCCGAGCATCGCGCCAAGCACGGTGCCAATTAGTGCGATCGACACTGTGAAGCCGTGCTCGACTGCTGATAGATCCCATACATGCTGAATGGCTTTTTCTGCCCCCGAGATCACCGCGGTATCAAACCCGAAAAGAAATCCTCCGAGTGCAACGACGATGGACCAAACTAATACCTTACTGTTTTTCATTGGTAGCTCTGATTTTTTGTCAAAACTACCGCTAAAGGCTGCCCGGAATAACTAAATAATATCTCAAAAAAGTTAAACTTTG
>DASYHR010000831.1:0-9972 GCA_035998385.1 Dyadobacter sp.
TATCGCCATGTTCGAGATATGTATTTGCATATGGTTTGCCGTTCAACGTAGCGCCTTGTATGTACCTGTTTTTATCACTGGTCGCAGGGGAGTTGATCTCAAATTTCTTTCCATTTTCCAGTGTAATGGTTGCCTTTTTGAAAAGGGGAGAGCCAATTACGTATTGGGTTGTACCAGGAGTTACAGGGTAGAATCCTAATGCTGAGAACACGTACCAGGCCGAGGTCTGTCCGTTGTCTTCGTCTCCGCAATAGCCATCCGGCGCAGCCTGATAGAGTTTTCGCATCACTTCCCGACTCCAATACTGGGCTTTGGCAGGAGCTCCGGCATAATTGTACAGGTAAATCATGTGTTGAATTGGCTGATTGCCGTGTGCATAATTTCCCATATTCATAATCTGCATTTCCCGGATTTCATGAATCGGAAAGCCATAATAACTGTCATCAAAAATCGGAGGCAGCGTGAACACTGTATCCAGTTTTTGTACAAATGCTTCGCGACCACCGATTAAACCAATCAGACCCTTCACATCCTGAAAAACTGACCAGGTATAATGTACGCTGTTTCCTTCGGTAAATGCATCACCCCATTTGAAAGGATTAAACGGCGTCTGAAACTGGCCATTTTGATTTTTTCCTCGCATCCATTTGGTTTCAGGGTCGAAAACGTTGCGGTAGTTCTGGCTGCGTTTGAGATATAAATCTACCTCTGATTGTGGCTTCTTCAATTCTTTTGCTAACTGAGAAATACAAAAATCCGCATACGCATATTCCAATGTCCTTGCCGCATTTTCGTTCACTTTTACATCGTAGGGTACATAGCCCAGTTCATTGTAGTATTCGTGACCAAAACGACCTACGGAACTTACCGGTCCGGCGTTCTCTGTATTTTTTAGTACTGCTTCGTATAGCTTATTAATATCATATCCACGAATGCCTTTCACATACGAATCCGCGATCAGAGAGGCGGAATTGGAACCAATCATACAGTCGCGGTGACCCGGGCTTGCCCATTCAGGAAGGAAACCGCTTTCATCATACGCGTTGGCCAATCCCTGCATAATCTGGGAATTCAGGGTGGGATACATCAAAGTAAAAAATGGAAATACCGCACGGAAAGTATCCCAGAAACCATTGTCGGTAAACATATAGCCCGGACGAACTTCGCCGTTGTACGGACTGTAATGTACGATTTGATTTTTGGCATCGTACTCATAAAATTTACGCGGGAACAACAGAACGCGGTACAAACAGGAATAGAAAGTACGTATTTCGTCAATATTATCACCTTCTACTTTGATCTTCGATAACTCATCATTCCAGGCTTTGCGGCCTTTTTGCATTGTAACGTCGAATGAGTCGGCTCCTAATTCTCGTTTTAAATTAAGCTCGGCCTGCTCGGGACTGATGAATGAAGAAGCAACTTTTAAACCTACCTTCTCGCCATTTTTTGTAGCAAACCTTACAACCGCACCTGCATGGGCAGCTTTGAGCTCAAGCGTATCTTTCGCCAAAGTTTTGCCATGAAAAGCAGAAGAAAATGTGAACGCCTTATCGAAAATTAAAACAAAGTAATTCTTAAAATTGGAAGGAACACCGCCGCTGTTTTTGGTTGTATATCCGATAATTTTTCTTTCGGAAGGGATAACTTTGACGTATGAACCTTTGTCGAATGCATCTACAAGAACGTATGAGCTGTCTGATTTGGGGAACGTAAACCGAAACTGCGCCGCTCTTTCCGTTGGGGCAATCTCAGTTGTAACATCGTAGTCGGCCAGGTACACTTTGTAATAATGCGGTTTTGCGACTTCTGCTTTGTGAGAGAACCAGCTCGCTCTGCTTTCTTCATCCACTTTTAGTTTGCCGGTCATTGGCAAAATGGAAAATTGACCGTAGTCGTTGATCCAGGGACTAGGCTGGTGGGTTTGCTTGAAGCCACGAATCTTGTCAGCATCATACATATAGCTCCATCCGTCACCCATTTTTCCGGTTTGAGGCATCCAGAAATTCATACCCCATGGAAGTGCAATAGCAGGATAGGTGTTACCTGAAGAAAGACTGTATTTGGATTGTGTTCCCATCAGGGGATTGACATAATCAACTAGATTGGCTGATGTCTGTGCGAAAATGGGGACGTAACTAATCAGACAGAATAGACTGAAGAGAATTTTTTTCATTGAAGTAAAACTAAGTAAACGGTTAGGAATATATTGGAAATCAATAGTATGGTTTCCATAGGGCGCGCAAGTTAATAAAAGATTCACTTTGGTAGCTGAAACCTGACAATTTGTACAGGCATAGTTCTTTAACCTGTTTAAGGAGGTAATCGGGGAGGCAACAGTAGCGATCCGTGATAGCAGATTTGTCTTAATCAGTGATCTGCACTTTGACAAAAATGTGCCTTTAAAATAAAATAATCAGTAAAGCATTTTTTATAACTTACAATGACTGAACACTTAAACCGGCTAACGCCACGTCAGATTGTGTTTGAGCTAGATCAATACATTATCGGACAAAATGACGCAAAACGAAATGTAGCCATTGCATTAAGGAACAGATGGAGAAGAATGAATAGTCCGGAAGATATCCAAAGGGAAATCATTCCGAATAATATATTAATGATTGGTGCTACGGGTGTAGGTAAAACTGAAATTGCCCGCAGACTTGCCAAAATAGCCGATGCACCTTTTGTAAAGGTTGAAGCTTCCAAATTTACCGAAGTGGGTTATGTGGGTCGTGATGTAGAAAGTATGGTGCGGGACCTTGTAGAGCAGGCTGTGAATATGGTCCGTACCCAGAAAAAAGAAGAAGTTAAGATTAAGGCTGAACAGGCTGTTGAAGATATTATTTTGGATGTGCTGATCCCGCCTGTGCATGGTGCTTCAAATTCAAAACCCAGATTAGACAGCAATCCTGACAATGCTAATATTCCGGATGACGACGGTGAGCTAAACCAGCGCACCCGTGAGCGTTTCCGTGAGAAAATCAGAAATGGTGAGCTTGATGAGCGTAAAATCGAGATTGAAGTGCAGCAGAACCAGTCTCCTAATGTGGGCATGATCGGTGGTGCTGTCGACGATGTTTCGATGATGAATATCCAGGAGATGATTGGCAATATGATGCCTCGTCGTGGTAAAAAGCGCAAGGTGTCGGTTGGTGAAGCGAAGAAACTTTTGCTGGATGAGGAAGCATCTAAATTGATTGATATGGATGAAGTAAAGATTGAAGCGATCAGGAAAGCTGAAAATCTCGGAATTATCTTCATTGATGAAATTGACAAAGTAGCATCAAGTCGCTCAGGTGGAAGTGGCGGTCCGGACGTGAGCCGCGAGGGTGTACAACGCGATTTGCTTCCAATCGTGGAAGGTAGTGCGGTAAATACCAAACATGGGGTGATCAACACGGATCATATTTTGTTTGTAGCTGCCGGTGCATTTCATGTGTCCAAGCCTTCCGATCTGATTCCTGAATTACAGGGGCGTTTCCCGATCCGCGTGGAATTGAACAGCCTTACAGAAGCAGATTTCTACCAGATTCTGAAAACACCTAAAAATGCACTTACCAAGCAATATGTAGCCATGATGGATGCAGAAGGCGTAGAGTTGCAGTTTGAAGATGGTGCTTTGAAAGAAATGGCGCGTATCGCTTTTGAAGTAAACAGCGAGGTTGAAAACATTGGAGCGAGAAGGTTGCAGACAGTGATGAGCTTGTTGTTAAACGACTTTATGTTTGATATTCCGGATGAGATCGGTCCTGATTCTACGATTGTAGTGACGGCAGACCTGGTGAAAGACAAACTGGCTCATTTGATCAAAAACAGAGATTTGAGTCAGTATATCTTGTAATCAGCAAAGCTGGTATCATAGATTACATCAATATAAAAAAGAAACTTTTCTCATTATTTTTTGTGACCATGGCAGATATCGACGTCTAATGAGTTATAAGGATTAAATAAATTAATAGAGGAGGGTTTTAACAACAAGGTGGATGCATATTGCGTCCACCTTTTTTTGTGAATAATGTCCTGATAATAAATCAGAATTTGCAGTACCATTCAACCCAATTTTTTATCCATCCTAATCGCTCCTTCTTAAAGCGTAGCGTGTAAAAGGTGTTTGACCAGTCTTCAAAATGAAGCTGATAGAATTCAAGGAAAAACACCCAAAACGCGAATCCGAGGTAAGGAATTGCTTCAATCTCTTCTTTTGACACCGGACGGATCTCTCGATAGGCTTTCAGGAAGGTGCCAAATTTAAGGTCAGCTTCTTCTCGCGTCATCTTTTTGAACTGAACTTCCAAGAAACAGTGAACGAAAAATGTCATCAGGTCGTTGGCAATCAATCCCTTTCCGGCAAAATCAAAATCAAAAAATGTAATCTCGTCCTGCTCGTCAAAATGGAAGTTATGAGGCAGGAAATCATAGTGACAATATCCATAGCTAAACTTGGAAAGGTCAAACTGCTTTATTTTTTCAGCTGTTTTGGAAGTGATGGTTTCCAGCCATGCATATTCTTCCGGCAACTCAGTAAATTCAGGTTTGATATAGGCGATTGGGCCCAGCAACGTTGTATGTGCATCGTAAATTCGTCTGGGATTGCTGAGTTCGATATTGGTTGTTACTTCATGGATCAATGCCATTTCTCTCCCAATGCTTTCCAGCCGGCTATCGTAAAAATCATGAGTAGGCTTACCTGCTGCAAAACTGAAAAGAACACCATTTCGGATTCCCTCGGCAGCCTGGAAAGATTGTATCTGCTTGCCGGTTATATCTGCGATCGGATAGGAGACGCGCGCATTACGTTGCTTCAATGCATTCAGTAATTCCAACTCTCCCAGAATCTCCCCGTACTTGCGGTGCGAGTCTCTGTAAAGTTTAAAAATGAATTTCTCATTTTCGTTTTCAAGCAAATAGGTATCACTCACATTATGCACCAGGAGCCGGCAGTTCATTTCAGGTAGATCATAGGCTTCGGTGAGGTGAAGTTGAAGTGCTTCCGTTGAAAGCATGGAATACTGTGTGGGAAACAGGTGCATAGTCGGGTTACGATTTAGGGTGAAGAAATGGAAAGTGCAAAAAATAACCACAGCCTGAAAGCACTGTGGTTATGTATCGTTGTTATTGCTGATCAAAATAGAGCCATTTGAGAGCAATGGGGAATTCCTCGCTCCAGCGCTTTTCTGTATGCTGACCCGCCGGATCTATTGAAGTGTGAATCTTAACCCGGCTATATCCAAATCCCTGGCTTTTCAACGTTTCCTGGAGTTTGTCTACATTCGGTATCATATTTTCACCTTCCTTTCCTCCTGCATATATATAAATGCGTGTTTCAAAAGGCTCAAAGAAATGAATAGCATCAAAGTAGATACGCGGAGATATCCACAATGAGGGCGAAAAGATCAAAAGCCGGCCAAATACATTGGGAAACATCAAAGCAGCATAGATAGACAAAAGTCCTCCTACGGAACTTCCACCCATACCGGTATTCAGTCTGTCAGGTTTGGTTCTGTATTGCTCGTCGATCTGAGGTTTCAAAGTATCTATTACAAAACTAAGGAATTTCAAACCCATCCCTTTTCCCAAGCGGGGATTGTCGTACGGAGAAAATTCCCGGACACGTTCTTCGCCTGCATGGTCGATCGCTACAATAATCACATCTGCCTTATCCTCCGCAGCCAGTTTGGAAAGACCCTTATCGATTTCCCAGTTACCGTAAGGAGAGCCGTCTCCAAACAGATTCTGAGCGTCTGTCATGTATAGAACCGGGTATTGCCGATCAGGATTTTCATAATAGTTGTGCGGCAGCAACACATGGATTTTGCGATGTTTGTTCAGTTGAGGAATTTCGAACGTATCCGACAATACCTCTACAATTGGAGCAAGGCTCTGTTTTGTATCATCTTGCTTCTGCCATCTGGTTATATAGTCAATCACAGGCCCGTCGGCAGGATCGGCAAGACGGTTGCCCTGAGGACGGCCATACTTATCAAGTTCAACCTGATCCCAGCCACCGCGCGTGTATTTATATTCAATCGGATAGTCTAATTCGAGCTCTGCGGGAAACTGAAAAGTATAATAACCCGGTTCAACCTCGCTCATCTGATATTCCTCAAGGTCTGGCAACCATTTGCAAAACTCCCCCGTAATATAGATCGGACGATTGTCTGATGGCGGCGTTTTTAATTCAATTCTAAGCGTATCAACTTCTATTTCCATTCTTTCAATATCACTAACTCCATTCATTTCGGGGTGCAAATTTACGATTTAATCCCGTTTTTTAGAATAATTAACGAAGTTAAATGAAAAACTGTGACGGTCATCTGCCTGATGAACAGTACGTTCGATTTCGTCCCATTGTGTCGGATCCGTGATTTGGAAAAAGGTGTCGCCGTCAGTTACTGTATTTACCTCGGTGATATATAGCTTGTCGGCGAGGGAAAGAGATTGTTTATACAGTTCCCCTCCGCCGATGATGAACACTTCCTGTTCTTCTATCTTCCTGGCCTCAGTCAGAGCATCTTGCAAAGAGTGAGCGATGATAACTCCGTCTGCTGCAAAATCCGCATTGCGTGTGACGACAATGGAAGTACGACCCGGCAAAGGTTTGCCAATAGACTCAAAAGTTTTTCTCCCCATGATCATCGGGTGCCCTAGTGTTAAAGCCTTAAAGCGCTTCAGGTCATCAGGAAGCCGCCAGATGAGTTGGTTGTCCTTTCCTATTACTCCGTTCCCTGAAACGGCTACAATGATTGAAGTAAGCATGTTTTTCTTTTTGAAAGTTCTACCAGTATTACATCGCTACGCGATTGGTAGTTTTACCAATTGATACAATTTTGTCAGGTATTCATAACCAAAAGCTTCACCCCAACTTCGTCCCCCTCAACAAATCACCTATATCCATCTTTTTCTTTCCCTCAAGTTGAATTACTTCCACGGCCAGCGCGCCATCACCGGTTTGAAAATGGAGAAAGCGTTTATTGTCTGTCTGGTAGGAGCCTGGTGTTGCAGATGCATCTCCTTCAACCACCCTGGTTTTGAATATTTTACAAGACAGGCCATTCAAGGTTGTCCACGCAGCAGGATAGGGAGAAAGTCCTCTTACAAAGTTGTGAATTTCTGTAGCAGGTTTCGTCCAGTCGATTTTGCAGGTTTCTCTGAAAATTTTGGGCGCAGCTTTCAACGGCTTACTCTCATCCTGATCCTGCTGTGGATAGTCACCATTTTGAATTGCTTCCACTGTTTTCACAACCAAACCTGCACCCTTGTGCATCAATCTTTCGTAAACACTTCCGGCATCGTCCTCTTCCTGGATGGGCTCGGTTTCGCGATATATAATTTTCCCTGTATCGATCTCTTTTTCAATAAAGAATGTGGTGACACCCGTTTCTTTCTCACCATTAATAACCGCCCAGTTGATCGGTGCAGCGCCACGGTATTGAGGTAATAATGATCCGTGCAGATTGAAAGTACCGTAGGTTGGCATGGCCCAAACCACCTCGGGAAGCATACGGAAAGCAACTACAACCTGCAGGTCTGCCTGGTAGGAGCGTAACTCTTCCAAAAACGCAGGGTCCTTTAGTTTTTCAGGCTGAAGAACGGGTATTCCCTGCTCCTGCGCGTACTGCTTTACAGGCGAGGATGCCTGCTTTTGTCCTCTTCCTGCCGGCTTGTCGGGAACAGTTATCACTGCTACAACGTTAGATTTGTTTTCAACCAGACTTCTTAAGCTTGGAACCGCAAACTCAGGAGTTCCCATGAATATTATTCTAAGTCCTTTTGACATATATTGTGGTCTCTTTTGATAAAAATGGTTGTTACCATTTACAAATATTGTTATTTTTGTCGTTCTTACAGAAAAATATGGTGAAGATTCAAAAACATATGAACCGAAAAGACAACGTCTTTTAGCCTTCTACTACGAGTTGAAAATACTTTCGTAGAGCGGTTTTTAGCCGTTCTTTTTTTTTTACCCAAATTTCAAAAAATTCAAACAAGACTAATTAACTGATTTAAGGTCATGGCTAAGATTTCATACTATACTGAAGAGGGTTTAACTAAGCTGAGGAATGAGCTGAATGATATGAAAACCAAGGGCCGCACGGCCATCGCTGCGCAAATCGCGGAGGCTCGTGATAAAGGAGATTTGAGCGAAAATGCAGAATATGACGCGGCGAAAGATGCACAGGGAATGCATGAAATGAAAATTGCGAAACTTGAAGAAATACTTTCTATCGCCAGAGTGATTGATGAATCTGCCTTTGACAATTCGCAGGTAGCGATCCTTTCAGTGGTAAAGATAAAAAACAAGAAAAATGGCATGGAGGTCGCCTATACACTGGTTTCAGAAGAAGAAGCGGATTTGAAATCCGGTAAGATTTCTATCGGTTCCCCTATTGGTAAGGGGCTTCTTGGTAAGAAAGTAGGTGAAACTGCTGAAATCAAGGTGCCTGCCGGTTTGATGGAATTTGAAGTGCTTGATATCAGCCGGTTTAGCTAATTACAGATTGCCAAAATATATTGATGTTGGATTCGGGTGAAAGTATCATACCCGAATCCAACATTTTCTTTTTAGTATTGTTGCAAAATTTCGAAGCCGGTCAACCCGGATTACATGAGATTCAAAGGTTTTCAACTACATACTTCGTTTCTTTGGGTAGAAGCCATGGCGATTTTTCCTTTCATTTTATTGAAAAGAGAACGCCCGGGTGCTACCTTGCTCAATCATGAATGTATTCACCTGCGGCAACAGCTTGAAATGGGCTTGGTACTCTTCTATATATGGTACTTTGCTGAATATCTTGTAAGATTGCTGCAATACCGGGTTCATTACCTGGCTTACATGCATATCTCGTTCGAGCAGGAGGCTTATCGACACGAAAAAGATCTTTCCTATCTTTCAAAAAGAGGCTTGTGGGCTTTCTTAAAATATGTTTGAGATTGATGGAGATTTATCTGGATAACTTAATGCGAATCTGAAAAATGGAAGAAATACTATTTCTGGAACAAAAAGTTAAGAATACAATATCTCTCGGGGAAAGCCACTTCAGAGAATTTAAGACCGCTTTGGAGGGAAAACCAAACAATAAAAAGCCACGATTGGTTAAGAAAATATGTGAGGATATAGGGGAAGCTTTGGTCTCATTTGCTAATGCAGATGGCGGAGAGATAATAATAGGAGTTGAAGATAATGGAGATATTACTGGTGTGCCTCATGGGGAAGATGACATTAATACATTACTTCTTGCGCCGACAACACATGTGTACCAAGGACAAGAACTACCTTTGACATCTGCTACAAAATTAAGATTTGGTGAATTAACCGTTCTATATTTTGCAGTGAATAAAGGTACAACTCAGATTTATCAGCTGCCAGATGGGAGGTGTGTAAGAAGAAAGGATAAATCTACAATGCCAGAGTCTGTGGATAGGATTCAATTTGAAAGACAAGAAATCCGATCCAGGGAATTTGATAGTCAATATGTGGACGGAGCTTTTGTAACAGATTTAGATGTTTCACTTTTGCAAAGTGTTGCTAATGAGTATTTAAAAGGTTTAAGTGTCGAATTATATCTTCAGCAAATAGGATTAGCAGTCTACGGGAGTAATGGATTGAGATTAAAACGAGCTGCTTTGCTTTTATTTGCGAAATCCGGAGAAATAAGTAGATGGCATGCAAGATGTCAAATCAGATTTATAAAAGTACAAGGAGAAAGGTTAGAGTCTGGTGAGAAGTATAATGTTATTAGTGATGAAAGTGTGCAGGGAAACATATTTGATCTTTGGTTTAAAGCTTGGGAAAACCTAAGACCCTATTTGGCTTATAAAACTGAATTTGGTTCAAATGCGAAATTTGAGCAGAAATACACCTATCCGGAAGACGCTTGTAAAGAAGCAATATTGAATGCAATAGCGCACAGGGACTACTCTATACAGAATGGAATAGAGATCTATATATTCAACAATAGGATGGAAGTA
>DASYHR010000856.1:0-4977 GCA_035998385.1 Dyadobacter sp.
ACGATAGGTTTCAGTTCTTCCTGGTTCATCAATCCGATCCTCACCATAAACAGGTAAGTACCTGTGAGTGAAACTACTAAAATGGGAATCAGGAAAAGTCTGCCGCTAACGACATGGAAATACTGCGAAAGAAAATCACGGTTGATCTTCGCGAAGAAATGCCGGACTCCCTGCTGTCGTTTGACGATCAGGATTGCTCCGCTGATGTTAATCAGGAATAACAGAAAGGAAACAACTCCAACGGCGATACGTCCTGTTTCTTTGAGAAACAAGGAACGATGCAACGCGATGTTCCATTGGATGAAGCTGCTTTTGGGCTCAACCGGGCCTAGGACTTTACCATTGCGCGGATCGATGTAAGCCTTCACATGATCACCGTCCTCATTGGTAGCGTCGATGGTCACAAACTGGTTGTGATCGACCGACAACTCCATTATTTCGGGATAAACCTTACTTAAAGCGGGTATGCACTCAGCCAGATTGATGTGGTTGATATCTTCGAGACGGTAAGCAGGCATCTTCTCATTCACCGCATCGAATGCGAGAATAACGCCTGTTATGGAAAGAATAATCAAAAACAGTGTTGAAACAAATGCAAGGGCTAAATGTGCATACCTCCAGATAGAGAGCGTCATCGGATTTACTGCACTTTACTGAGTTTCACAAAGCGAACGTATCCGCTTCCTGTTGCGCGCTCGGCCAGACCTTCTGTTGTTAATGGAATTTCAAGATCTTTCACGTGGTATTTCTGCTCCTCAACAGCCGATTCAAATCTTAATTTATATCCTTTATTAAGTTTGGTATCATCTATTTCGATCACGTTTACAGCTCTGTCGCCACCTGCAATAGACGCACCCGTAATCGCGCTCAGTTTCGCTTTGGTTTTGGTTTGGTATTTATGCCATTCTTTCAAAGTGTTGTACCATTGTTTGTCAGGGCCCAGTACGTACAAAGTTTTCTCATAAGCGCCCTGCGGATTGATCAAAGAGATCACCACGTAAGCAGCCTCGCCTGTATAGCTGTTCATTTGTACAAGGCACTTGTATTTACTGGTTTGAGCGTAAGAATGAGTAGCGAAAAGTGATATAAATAGTAAAGAAAAAAAGAGTTTCAAAGAATGCTTCATTAGATGGTTTTTCAATTTTGAATATTGTTTGGGAAGATCAGGGGGATGACTAAGAATCATCAGATTTAACGAACAAAAATCGTACTATCTGCACTCCATTCTACAGATTTCGGTGCGCTGCACCTTGCACTCGTAATAATGCGTTTATCTTATACAAATATCGCGGCGCTATGCGCCTCACACCAATGATAATAACGACTTTGTACTATACTGCTGGTATTCTTTAATGTCAGGCGCAGAGCGCCGTAATATTTGTAGATAAATAATTCGCGACGGACAAAAAAGGACCAGGGCACCGTAATCGAAAGTCCGTAGAATTTTCTGGTGTACTGAAATCCGATATTCAGCACACCAAAACAAAAACTATTTAAGGAAATCCAGCGTCACCTTATTGTCTGCCAGGAAATTATTATCCTTCGCCAAATCATAAGCCGTCTCACCAAATTCAGTTTTAAGATCCGTTTTTGCACCCAATGAGATGAGTGTTTTCATGATTTTATCGCTCTTTGCAGTCAACGCTGCTTTGTGCAGAGGAGTTGCTCCTTCTTTATCCTGTGCATTGATATTCACTCCCAATGTGGACGCCTTTTGAAGTAACTTATCATTATCCTTGGCAACTGCCAAATGGTAAAGTGTGCTACCATTTTTCTGAGGAGCAGCAACATCCAGACCTGCCGTCTTTAGCAATTCAAGTTTCTTATCAAATTCCTGCTCAGCACGCTCTCTGCCATTTCCGGCACCCTGACCACCAGGACCACCTTGTCCGGGACCACCAGCTCTGTATGAATCGAACCAATGGTAAGCCAGGTTGTTACCGTCTTTATCCAAAACTTTTACATCCGCTCCGTTTTTCAACAACAGCGCAGCTACTTCAGAAGATCCGCCTGCAATTGCCTTCGTCAAAGCCGACTCCCCTTTTTCGTTTACTGCATTGATATTTTTGATCTTAGGTAACAGTGTTTTCTCAATCAGCTCAATATCTCTTCCTGAAGAAGCCAGGATCAGCAAAGTATTACCTTCATTATCTGCCTTGTTCAGATCTACTCCTTTGCCGATAAAATAGGCAAGGATTTCAGGATTCGGACGACGGATCAGGTTATGCAAAACAGTGCTACCTTCTTTTTTGCTGATCGCTTTCGGATCCAATTTCAAAGTTTCAACCAGATACTGATAGGTTTCAATTCCTGCGCTGGACATTCTTGATCCCTGCGAAGCAAAGAACAAGGCATTGCCAGTTGGCTTCACGCCACGTTTGATCAACTTTTCAATTAATTCTTTATTGGCAGATCGTGCTGCATAGTCAGTCACTGTGCGACCGTATTCGTCTTTGTCTGTGATCGACAGACCTTTTGAGATAAAATAGTCGGTAAGTGTAAGCTCCGGATCCGCAGCCACACCCAGCATCAATACGGTTGCACCATTCTCATATTTCGCTTTCGGGGATACTCCAGCCTTAAACAAAGCCTCGTACACTCCCTTATCCTGGTTCCCGTTGGAGGCAGCATTGCCAATCACACTCGCGCCGTGGCTGTCCGTTAAGTTCACATCCGAACCTTTGCTGATCAGGTAATTAACCAACTCAGCATTGCCTCTTGCCGCCGCCCAATGAAGGTAGGAAGCACTATGATGCGTTTTTTTCTTTACACCGTTCCCCTCCTGCTCTACCATAAATTTGATGGTTTCCAGCGGAGCGCCATTCAAAATAGCTCTTGCTGTAGGATCCCACGATGCTGCATCGGGTTTTGAAGGACTGTTCCCTTTGGCAATTTCAGCTTGCACCTGCTCAACAGAAGGTTTCGTTTTCCAGAAGTCAGGGCTCATCAAAGAATTATTCTGCTGAGCGTTTGCAGTCAAAGCTGCAAATAACAACCCGGTAAGTATGATTTTTCTCATTTTATAGTTAGATACTTTGCTTTTATTTATTTAAATCAATTACAATCAAGATCTCAAAAAAAACCTCAGGAAATAAAACCATCAGACAGATATTCTTAGGAAATCCCTGTCTTGCGTTGTGTCCGGTTTCGCTTACCTGCAAGCTGTGACAATATTGACACGCGCGGGTTTAATAACCAGTAAATATTTATTTCAGCTAACAGTAAGCCCACCGCTGTGCTTATCTTGACTATTTCTAATCTAGAGCAAAAGTAAGGCTAAATATTTAAAGGAGGTATAATAAATGAAGGATTTTATGCATCACAGCCACTATTTTAACTGTTTGATAAAATTCCTTTCAGACAGGTTGGAGTATTTCCGTTGTGCAGATAAACAAAATATAGGTTGAGAGTCACATCATTCAAGCACTTTCACGATGTTGTCGTCTCCAATTGGTATATACCGGATGGAACATTTAGCCCCGACCAGGTAAACTTGCTCTCGCCCTCCAATCCATAGTTTTAATGCAGCTGCGAAATTTAAGTCTTAAAGGGATTGATGCACGGGAACCGGTTAGTGTAGGAATTATTAACTGGCTCAGCCCATCCGATAATGAGTACTCTTATGATAAACTACCGCTCCACTATACGTCTGCGTATTTCTGTAGGTCGGATGCCATAAGTTTTACGAAACTCCTTGCTGAAATATTTGCTATCTTCAAAACCTACGGCTGCCGCCACTTCATTCACAGGGTAAACACGGGTTTGCAGCAATTGCATGGCGCGTTGCATACGCAACGACTTCACAAAGTCATTGACCGTAATGCCAGTCGCCAACCTAAGTTTCCGGTAAAGCACAGACACACTGATTCCTGCCTGAAAAGCGATATCATGTACACCAAACTCAGGATTTGATATATTTTCAATAACCAACTCCCGAAGTCTCTCCAAAAACGCACCATCCATAACCGGGACAACCGATTGGAACCCGGGATCAAGGGATATCTGGCTACGCAACGCTTTCCGCATACGAATCAAATTTTCGATCCTAAGTCCGAGAATTCCATCATCCAGTGGACTCACGATGTAATCATCTGCTCCGGCCAGTAAACCTTCCATCTGGTTCGCGGGTGGTCCGTGCAAAATAACAGACATATGATTGGTTGCCGTATCCGCCTTTAGTTTTTCACAAATATCTATACCACCAAACATGGGAAATTCTATATCACATAGCAAAACCTCCGGTCTGATTTTTCTGGCTAGCGTCAGCGCTTCTTCACCATTATGTATTTCAATAACCTGATGATTTTTTTTCAACACATCCCGTCCCAGGCGCTGAAGAACAGCATCATTAGCAGAGACTAAAATAACCGCCTCATGATTTGAATTCATAAAATTGAGATGTAATTTATAGTCATCGATACTGTTTAAAAAATCAGACGATGTAGGTGTGCAATAAAAAATATAGAGTTTTACTAAAATCAATGTCTATAAGAATCACTTTTTAATTTACAATGATTTAAACCGGAATATTCAATAAAGATTTTTTGCAGCTAAAAATCGATCTTCCATAGATACCTAATTTTTTGACACTTCTATAGGTGATTAGAAAATAGCAAACTCAGTATAATAAATTCTATATAGAAATATGTCCGAAGATATACAGCATCATTATCAGCATCAATGTCATGTGTACTGAAAGAGGAAATAAACAAAAAACAGGCACCAAATCGACAAGATAATCTACCTGTAAAGCTACCCGGAATACCCCGACTTGAATCGACATCTGTATTTACGGACGGAACAGGACGTGGCAAACAGAGTTTTCAATTTTAGCGACAAGGCCTTAGGTACTGAAAGGATTTGAATAAAATCAATACTAATTGATTTACAAAGTACTACCTACGTATGTGATTGGCAGTATACTAGTTGTGTATACCGTCTGAAAACAGCTCTATGCTCCGGACTTTACATAAAATT
>DASYHR010000969.1:0-4154 GCA_035998385.1 Dyadobacter sp.
GGCAGATGTTTTGTTTGGTGGAAATGTTTTGAAATGGAGACAGTTTGCCAATTCATTGCATTTGAGATACCTGATGCGCCTCTCGGAAAAAAGTGCTGATATGAAAGCGGCAGGTGTTGATGTAGCTGCGGAGTTTAATAAGATTGTATCCAATCCGACTAAATATCCGTTGCTCAAGGCTAGTGCCGATGATGCATCCGTAAAATTTCCTGGCACTAACACCTTTGATTCATGGGCTATGGGACCGTTACTTACCACAACAGATTCAGAGTTTTTCAGGATCAAAGCGGCAGCAACGATTGTCGACTTTTTGAAAGATCGCCAGGATCCGCGTCTGACGGTGTGGTTTCGTCCTGTAGAAGTGCAGACTTTGGTAAGAGACCGCGGCGCGGAGGTCGTGATTGCCAAAGATGACGCCGGCGATGTAAAGCGTTATATGAAATCTTACCAACAGGGCGTAGACACATCCCTGTATGTAGGATTAGGTATTGCACTGACCAATCCTGACAACTACAACAATAACGTTGCCACCCACAGAACGCAGGCACTGGCTTTGAAAAGCACAATTTATAACAGCGGAGCGGCAAATCCATTTGTATCTTATATGGGAAGCATTTTCAGAACCAATACCAATCCGTTGGTAAAAAGCATATTTACATCGGCAGCTGAGGTTAATTTTCTTTTGGCAGAGGGTGCCGCGAGAGGATGGATCACTGGCTCAGCTTTGGATTATACCCTGGCAGGTGTGTCAGCATCGCTGGATCAGTATGGGATTGCAGAAAGTGATCAGAAGGTTTATAATCCAATTAGTCATGCGCTGGTGCAGTTCAGGAAAGCTGATTTTATGGCAAGGATCACTGCTGAATATAATGCTGCTACTAATAAGACTGAGGTTATATTAAATCAGAAGTGGGCTTCCTCTTTTATGACTGTGGAAAGCTGGTTTGACTGGCGCCGGACGGGTTTCCCTGCCATCACAGGCAATATATCCAATGGCTCCCAGGGACAAAAAATTCCGTTGCGGCTGATCTATGGAGAAAGTGAATTGAATTATAACCAGGCCAATACCAATGACGCCATTTCCAGATTGAATCCTGCTACCAACGACCAATGGTCCAAAATGTGGTTAATTGAAGGGACCGGGAAACCGTTTTAGTCAGAAGTTAAGAAGTTAGTGACGTGGTAATTTCTCTTTGAATTGATTACTAGCCAACAGCCGGAGATTTATTACTTCGGCTGTTGGCGGTAAAATTAGATGTGACTATGTTCAATAAAAGTGCGCTTGTCGTCAGGGTAAGGCATTACTTTCTGACGTCTCGGTAGTGTAACTTCAGGAATAATGGCGCTTCCTAAAGGCATGTAAACATATTGAATTATAATCTGATGAAATCATCTGTCCTTCTGGCTCTCTGTATTTCGAGCCTGTTTGCCTATACCTCACTTGCTCAAAAACAAATGTCCCGAACGGAAAAAAGAGACGCGATTCTCAAAAATATTGTTGCTCCCAAAATTTCAACCAATACACTACTGCTGACTGATTTCGGTGCTGTGGGCGATTCCGCTACGGATGCCAAACCGGCGTTTGATAAGGCTTTGCAGATTTGTAAAGAGAAGAAAGGAGGCAAAATAGTAGTGCCTGCCGGTGTCTACATCGTCAACGGTCCCATTCATTTGGTCAGTAACAGTAGTCTGGAAATCAGGAAAGGTGCAAAATTGGTTTTCGGCACAAATGCTTCCGACTACCTTCCAGTAGTACCTACAAGTTGGGAAGGTACATTCATTAACAGTTACAGCCCGTTGATTTATGCTTATCAGGTTGAAAATGTAGCCATCACCGGCGAAGGTGTGATTGACGGAAATGGCAAAGAAGGGTTCTCAAAATGGTACGACAAACAAAAACCTGCTCAGGAACGCACCCGTAAAATGAACCATGAAGCAGTTCCGGTAAAAGACCGGGTGTTTGGCGAAGGCAGTTTTCTGCGTCCGCAGCTTATTCAGTTTTTTGAATGTAAAAATATTTTGGTTGAAGGTGTCACCATTGCCAACTCTCCATTCTGGTGTGTTCATTTTCTGAAGTCTGAGAACATTACTGCACGAAAAGTAAAGTTTGATGCCTTCAATAAAAACAATGACGGGTTTGATCCTGAATACTCTAAAAACGTGCTTATTGAAGACATTGATTTCAATAATGCGGATGACAATGTCGCCGTGAAAGCCGGAAGAGATCACGAAGGCCGCAAAACAGCCATAACGTCCGAGAATATCATTATTCGTAACTGTCGGTTCAAAGGCTTACATGGCGTGGTGATCGGGAGTGAGATGTCTGCGGGTGTACGAAATGTGTTTGTCGAAAACTCCACCTATGGCGGCTATTGCAAACGTGGTATTTATCTCAAATCAAATCCGGATCGGGGTGGTTTTATCGAAGATATTTATGTGAATGATGTGAAATTCGGAGATGTTGAAGACGCGATTTTTATTACCTCATTTTACCATGGCGAAGGAAAAGGTTTCGAAACTGACATCCGGAATGTCTATTTTGAGAATATGACATTTAAGGCAGCAAGTCACGCCGGATTGGTGATACAGGGCTACCCAACCAAAAAAGTGAAGAACATTCATTTTTCAAATATCAAAATTGACTCCTGCCCCACTGCGATGAGTTTCACCAATGCCGAAGAGATTGTGTTTAATGATGTATTGATCGGCAAAGAGGTAACCGAGCCAAGCGCAGTTAAATAGTTTTCAAGTTTATTTGAGATAATTGCTGTACATGTCTTTGGGTATGGTAGATGGCAAACCATATCCATTCCAACCTTGTAAATGCGCCAAACTCAGGAACAACGAAGTTGGTGCACAGTTGCTGAAGATCCGTTATATCCATAATTTCTTCAAATTCCCGGAACCGTATCTTCAACTGATCCAGCAATTCAGTTTGATCAATAGGGTCTTCTGAAGGTAAAATTTCCTCAGGAGACTGCATCCTGATCGAAAAGTCGAGAAACAGGTCGCGAATCATCTTCACCTGTTCATCAGCGGCACGGTCCGTCTTTTCGGCTGGTGCGAGGAGCATTTCCGTTACACCATACGACTTCAGCAAATGTTCACCCACCTGGGCCGCCGACCAGCTTTCAGCATTTGGTTTCCTGTTAAAATCTTCTTCAGGAATCTCTGAAAGAGTCTGTAGCAGCTTGTCAGTGGTTTGTCTGAATGGCAATATCGGGCTGAAGTTATCCATGATTATGCGTGGCTCTAAGTGTGAAATTCATAGCATCACAAATCTCGCACAACTTGTATTGTTTCAATATCCCTGATTGAGACAACTTTGGTGGTCAAACAAGACATTGTGCGGCCGGTTGCGTAATTCTGTAAGTAATCTCCTGCTAACCAGAACTGCATTTAACATCATAATAATTTAATACGCAACATTGTTGCATAAGTAAAATATAATGGTTCATTTTGCAACTGTGTTGCGTATCTGGCTTCCGGATACACCACTTTTTGTCCGGATAGAAACGATGTAAAAGCCGGAATTGAATATTACAAATCACTTATGCAGCCCGAACTTATCAGAATTATTGCAAGACAGGAGATCAAATCAATTTTCCGTGAAAGGGTGTCGTGGATTTTGTACCTGATACTTGTCGGCATCAGTGTCCTGGCCGTTTATACAGGATGGAGCTACGTACGACAGTTTAACAAGCAACAGTTGTCCGCAAAGAACGAGGTGACCAAACATTGGATGAACCAACCGGAGCGGCATCCGCACAGGGTGGCACACTACGGGTATCTGGTATTCCGTGAGAAGTCCGCACTTAGTTTTTTTGACTATGGTCTGGACAGTTATGTCGGCAATTCCGTTTTTTTGGAAGCACACCGGCAGAACACAGTGAACATGAGCGAGGCTGGATTTTCAAACGGAATGCTTCGATTTGGTGAATTGAGTATGGCAATGGTATTACAAATGCTCGTGCCGCTATTCCTTATTTTTATTGGTTTCCATACTGTCGCTGGTTTAAAGCAAAGTGGTGTTCTTAAAATTCTGCTTTGCCAAAAGGCATCCTACTTTGATATACTTATCGGTAAAACCCTCGGTATCACTTTCGTATCCTGGGTGCTATTTCTTCCATTGATCTCGTTAAGTCTGGTCTTCG
>DASYHR010001013.1:0-2871 GCA_035998385.1 Dyadobacter sp.
ATTAGCATCAACATGAAAAATTAAATGATCATTTTCAGGTATTTCAACTTTCAACAAAGCGACCCGACTCATATTCTCCTTTGCTTTTGCATGAACATACTTCTCAAGAAAAGCCAGTGAAACGTGTTCACTTGTATACAAACATGCCAAACCTTCAGGATTCCATCTTCCGCCAAATAGTTTTGCTCCCGTGCCAGTTTGATCTTCAATGTACTCCTGCGCAGCCAACCGATACAACATCATATATAAACCCCGTGTTCGATTCGACCCAGCTCATTACAAATTACCTTCACACCCCAGAATGACTGAAGAGCGGAAAAACCGATGGTTTCATCCAACACAACCTTATCGCTCCGTAGCCATTCTACCAGATTAACTGCATCTCCGAACACCAAAAGCCCCAAATCCGCCATGTTTTCCAGCTGATACAAATGTTCGGCATGAAGCCCATCAAACGGCTTCTGATCTTTTACATACCGCTGTAAAGTTCTGTCGCTGATATGCAGAACAGCAGACCACTCGGCTTGTGTGAACGGTAGCTTTTCGGACAAAGCATTAAAATCTGTAATAGAAAAACCAGAAGCCTGCCTCCTTGTGAAATACAAAACTTCAGGCTCCGCTGCCACTTGCAATGGCATGCGTTCGGGCTGTTTATAGTTGATCGTTTTCATGATAACCGAATTTTGTCACATCAAGATACGACATTTCTACAAGCAATCAAATACTTCACATTGAGAATATTACGCTCACCATAACACCCGATGCAGCAATTCTGCGCCTTTCAAGAGCGTATCGTCATTTTTTGCAAAACAAAACCTGAGTACTCTGTAGTCTGAATCGGAATAATAAAATGAGGAAAGTGGTATAGAAGCAACCCCTGCTTCTTTGGTAAGCCTTTCGGCTAGGACTAAATCGTGCTTCTCGGATAAATTTCCATAATAGACATTCTGGAAAAAACTTCCTTCCGATGGCCTTACGACAAGCCCCGTACCAACTATGGCTTGTATAAACAAATCTCGTTTGGCTTCATAAAATGCTGACAGTCGGAGATAATGTGCCGGTTCTCTCAGATATTCAGCGACAGCAAACTGAGCCGGTGTATTCACGCTGAAAACAATGTACTGGTGAATCTTTCTGAACTCGTCAGTAAATGATCTGGGTGCGAGGCAATAGCCGATTTTCCAGCCGGTAATATGAAATGTTTTGCCAAAAGAACCACAAACAAATGTCCTTTCTGCCAATTCAGGAATCGACGACGCTGAAACATGTTTGTGTTCATCAAAAATGATATGCTCATACACTTCATCACTGATCAACACCACGTCATGCTTTTGCGCCAGTGCACCCAGTGCTTTCAAATCGTCTGCAGACCAAACTTTACCTGTAGGATTGTGCGGTGTATTAATAATAACAGCCCTGGTCTTCTCAGTGAAACGGGAAGCTACTTCGTTCCAGTCAATTGTATCATAAAGCGGATGCAGCGTAATAAAAACCGGTATTCCGCCATTCATTTCGATGGCCGGCACATAACTATCGTACGCTGGCTCGAACACAATCACTTCATCGCCCGGATGTACAACAGCGCTGATTGCTACGTAAAGTGCTTCTGTAGCACCACTGGTAATAGTAATTTCTGTTTCGGGGTGATAAGTAAGACCAGATGCTTTGTACACTTTTTCCGAAATAGCTTCCCGAAGAGGTAAAATCCCTGCCATGGGTGCATACTGATTTTTACCTGAACCGACATATTTCCCCAATAACCCTTGAAGCTCCGGCGAGCAATCAAATTCAGGAAAGCCCTGAGACAAATTAATGGCTTTATGTTCTTCAGCCAATCTGGACATTCTGGTAAAAATCGTCGTTCCGACTTTCGGCAACTTTGATTTCAGGATTACTCCTGTGTCTGAAACACGCATCTTTTGATGTTATAAAAATTACGAAAAGGCATAAAAAACCCGTATCAGCTTTGCCCTGCTTCAAATATAACTGATAGCAGCGAGCGTGATACGGGTCAAAACAAGATTCGGTAATCTTACTTTTTATTCCTCCATGTATATACATTTTTCAGGATGGTTTTTACATCAGGAGTATGGTCAAAATTTTCATCTATGAAGGCGTAAGATATTTGCCTGTCTTTTCCTATCACAAACAGGGATGGCGTAAAAACCTCCTCTGATATGCCCGCAATACGATCCCAGATCGGCGATGTTTCAGAATATACCCCATAAGTTCGTGCCACATTACGATCGCGGTCGTGGTATATAGCCAAATCCGTATCCAGCTTTTTCGAGAGGCGTTCGATATGTTTGGGCGATTCATTTGACAATACAAGTAACTGGCCACCCAGAGCTTCTATCTTGGGTGCTATTTCCTGCAACATGCGCAGATGTTTCGGTGCGTAGCTGCCCCAGCAAGTGCAATAAAAACTCAATACGACCGGACGCGATCTTACTAATTCTATCAGCGACCGGGAGTCATTCGAACCTGAAATGGAAGTGATCTGGAATCCTTCATCAGGTTTCAGATAAAATAACGGCGCGAAATCACCGGATTTGAGCACTTCAATTTCCTCCTCTTCGTGTCTTTCTCTCAGCTGCAGCGTAGCAATGTTTCCTACTTCGTCTTCAATTTCGTAATACATACTTGCCAGGATTGAATTAGATATAAGGCAAATATAAATAAGACTACTTAATCTACAAAGTTAATAGGATAATAATTTTATTTTTAAATTTGAACACTAACGACAGCATCCAAAAGGCAATCAGACTGCATGAAGATCTTTGAAACTTAGAGAAATATGTTTTGTTGAAGTGAAATTCCGAACCATATCGGGTGTAATGAAATCGGGATACACTCTTATCTCATGAAGTT
>DASYHR010001016.1:0-1948 GCA_035998385.1 Dyadobacter sp.
TCCGGTCTGGTTAGCCAGGCAGATCAACACCCAAAGAACATCTGCCATTTCATCTCCAAGATCTTTACCTAAATCCGATTTTTTAAAAGACTGATCTCCATATGTGCGCGCCATGATCCGAGCCAGTTCACCTACTTCTTCCGTAAGGATGGTCATGTTGGTGAGTTCAGAGAAATAACGTACTCCGTAGGTTTTTATCCAGGTATCTACCTGCTGTTGTGCTTCCTCAATGGTCATCGTGTTGTAAGTAAATGGGGTGATGTGAAATGATTTCAAATTCTGTTTTTGGAGTCGATAACAATCGTTACCGGACCATCGTTAACCAGCGCAACTTTCATATCGGCGCCGAATTTTCCGCACTGAATGGTTTTTCCGGTTTGTTCCTGTAAAAAGCTAATCATCCGTTCATACAACGGAATTGCTATCTGCGGGCGCGCAGCGTCTGTAAATGAGGGGCGGTTTCCTTTTTTCGTGCTTGCGTGAAGGGTGAACTGGCTTATCAGTAAAATATCTCCATTCACCGAATTTAAATCGAAATTCATCTTTCCTTCATCATCACTGAAAATCCTCAGTCCGACTATCTTTTTTCCGAGCCACTCCAGATCCTCTGATGTGTCGAGGTGGGTTACGCCCAGAAGAACCAATAGCCCGGTTTTGATTTGACCGGAAACTTCTCCCTCAATTGTTACAGCAGCTTCACTTACTCTTTGTATTACAGCTATCATGTTAAAATACCACGGTGTTGTGTTGTCGGAATGATTTTAAATTAGGTTGAATATTTGATGTGATCAGAATAATATTTGACATAATAATTAAAAAACATAATTATGCTAATGTCTTTATTGGAAATGGCAAAATAAAGAGAAAGTAAATTTGTGAATGTTGAAATAATTATAATTATGTGGTTATCTTAGTACATCGGTATGAAATTCTGAAAGCTCAAAAGCGTTGTCAAAGATGGCTAAAATCGATGAAATTGCCTTATTGAATGAAGTATCTCTGGGAGACAGAGGTTCGTTTGATGCATTGTACAATCAGTACTATTCCGAGATTCAACGCTATGTTCTGAAATTTGTCAAAGCCCATGATCATACCGAAGACCTCTGCCAGGAGGTGTTTATCAAGGTTTGGGAAAAGAGGCAATATCTCAGCGAGGTGAATGCTTTCAGACCTTATTTATATAAGGTAGCAAAAAATCATATTCTGGATTTTCTCAGACGCGCTGCGGTCGAACAATCCCTCAAAGAGAATATACTCCGGGCCGGAGAACAACATTACAACACCGTGGAGGATTCTTATCAGTCGGAAGAATACCGTCAGTATTTGTCGGAAGTTTTAAACAACATGTCGCCGCGTAACCAGGAGGTCTTTAAACTTTGCCGTGATATGGATTACACTTACGACGAAGCTGCAGAAGCGCTGGGTATATCCCGTAACGCCATCAAAAAACACATGGTAAAAATCGTCAAACTTCTTAAATACTCCGCCCAAAAGAATTTTGGGGTATCCTTCTCCGTGCTGGTATTCCTTTTCCCTTCTTTTTACTGATAAATCACTAGTCAATTTTTCTTTTCAGATGCCTGCAACCGGCATTCCGATCCACTATGCATAAATAGTATTATTTTGTTTTCTCATCTCATTTGACAACTGGTTAATTTTTGTTAATAATTTGATTATATAATTGTATATCAATATTATATGTTCTATTTTAATAAATAGCATATACATCGGTCGAAAAATAAATTTATGTTTTTTTTAATATTTAAGGTACCCTATTTTAACGTGTGTTCGTCTTACTAATGTAAATCCCTGACAAATGGAAGAGAAGCAATTCCTTGAAGTTCTTGTGAAGAGATACATCAACAACAATCTGAAAGGCGATGAGTTGGAAGCATTCTTTCATTTGCTAAAACAGGGAAAGCTGGATGCCATTCTGGACAGCCGCCTC
>DASYHR010000615.1:0-1994 GCA_035998385.1 Dyadobacter sp.
TGGAAGAAGTTAACTATGATGCGGAAGTTGAAAAGGCTCTCAAGGGGTTAGGATTCAGGCCGGAAGATTTCCACAGACAAACAAAAGAATTCAGCGGTGGCTGGCGCATGCGTATTGAACTCGCGAAAATACTGTTACAGAAGCCGGATCTTATTTTGCTGGATGAGCCAACTAACCATATCGACATTGAGTCCGTAATATGGCTGGAAGACTTTTTGGTGAATAAGGCCAATGCTGTCATGGTAATTTCCCACGACCGCGCCTTCATCGACAACATTACCAATCGCACGATCGAGGTTACCATGGGTCGAATCTTTGACTACAAAGCCAACTATTCGCATTATTTGGTTTTACGAGAAGAGCGCAGGTCACATCAGATCAAGGCATATCAGGAACAGCAAAAAATGATTGCAGACAATATGCAGTTCATTGAACGTTTCCGTGGTACCTATTCGAAGACCAATCAGGTGTCTTCCCGTGAGCGCATGTTGGAAAAACTTGAAATCATAGAAATTGATGAAGTCGATAACTCATCTCTGAAACTTCGCTTTCCTCCATCCCCACGCTCAGGAGATTATCCGGTTACAGTGAAGGATGTGTCCAAATCGTACGGCGATCAGGTTGTATTCAAAAATGCGAGCATGACCATTTCAAGAGGTGAAAAGGTATCGTTTGTGGGCCGGAATGGTGAAGGCAAGTCGACTATGATCAAAGCGATCATGGGTCAATTAGACGTTGAAGGAACCTGCCAGCTCGGGCATAACGTGAAAGTTGGCTATTTCGCACAAAACCAGGCATCGCTATTAGATCCGAACCTGACGATTTTCCAGACAGTGGACGAGGTTGCGGAAGGAGATGTAAGAACCCAGATCAAAAACATTCTGGGTGCGTTTATGTTCCAGGGTGAGGATATCGACAAAAAGGTGAGCGTGTTGTCAGGCGGAGAAAAAACACGTCTTGCTATGGTGAAGTTGCTGCTGGAACCTGTGAACCTGCTAATTCTGGATGAACCTACCAATCACCTCGATCTGAAATCTAAGGATGTATTGAAAGAAGCACTCAGAAATTTTGATGGTACGCTGGTACTCGTATCTCACGATCGCGACTTTTTACAAGGCTTATCTCAAAAAGTATTTGAATTCAAAGACAAACGCGTAATCGAACATTTTGAAACAATTGATGCCTTCCTTGAACGCAACCGGATCAAAAGTATAGCGGATTTGCAATTGGCGAAGTAGTAATTTCACATTGATATATCCTCCAATCGCCCTGAACTAGCGCATTGTATTGTCACGCGCAGTGTTAAGAACTCGCATGAAAAGGTTTGAAGAGTTGCCGAAAAAATAGCACGAGCGTCATTTTATTTTTTCCTGAAATAAAGTGACGCTCATCACTCAAATGATGAGGAGAATTGACACTCGCGGGCCTCTGTATGGTTACAGTTGCAATCATGAGCGTTTTCAAAGCATTCACCCAACATCAAACCATGCGCAGATCGAGTTGTTTATTACTTGGACTAACTATTTTTTTCTCGTTCAAAGCCGCCCTGGCCCAGGAAGTTGCCTCACGAATGGTTGAGGACGGAGGTACAGGAAAGTATACCGCGGTCATGACCACACAAGCTTCCTTGCCGAACCATACGGTATTCACCCCAAAGGACCTCAGCAAGTTCGGAAAAAGCGAGAAACTGCCGGTCATCGCATGGGGTAATGGAGCCTGCTTCAACTCCCCTTTTGAACATGTCAACTTTTTGAACGAAGTGGCGTCTCACGGATTTCTTGTGATTGCCATTGGTGTGATGCCAAAAGAATCAGGAGAGCAAGTGAAGGATCGTTCAAAATCGACTCAATTAACTGATGCTATTGATTGGGCAATTGCTAAGAATAGCGACAAGAAAAGCGCTTACTATCAAAAAATAGATGTAAGTAAAATCGCCGTAAGCGGGATGTCCTGTGGTGGCTTGCAGACTCTTGAAGTATCATCCGATCCGCGTG
>DASYHR010001040.1:0-1605 GCA_035998385.1 Dyadobacter sp.
TATGAACCACTTGTATATCACAATCAATGGTACTTAAATTAAAGAATTTTGGTCAGACGTATGCATTCCCTATTTACCTTTGTGCCCGGATACTGTTATCCATCCTTCTTTCGTTGACAATATTGTGAAAGCAACTTTAAAACAATGTATAGCCCTCGGCCTGCTTGGCCTGATGCTTGTCAAAGCATGGGTGATTCCATTGTTGTATCTTGATTTTGAGATACGCCGCGATTACATTGTTGCCAATCTTTGTGAGAATAAAAACAGGCCCCAGCTCAACTGTAATGGAAAATGTTACCTCGCTAAAAAAATAGAGGCAGCAAAAAAACAGGAACAGCGCCAGGCAGAACAGGATTATATGGCAAGCCTGATTTATCAGGTTATGAATACCAATCACCACCCCTACCTGAAGGTTGAAGTTCCTTTTAAAGTCATTTCGGATAAAATTCCGTTTGATTACGCATCCCCTTTTACGGCATTTTTATTGGCCGATGATATTTTTCACCCCCCACTCGTTTAAGAGATAACACCAGCTACATAATCTGGTGAAATGATACATTCATCTTGAACATTAATCAGGATAGGCATTGGCTTCAATATGAGGTTGAGTCTGTCTGCCATTTCCATATTATCATGAATATTTTTTCAAAATATTACACCTCCGTATTGTACATACTTGCTCTTTTCACGCTCAATGCGTGTTCAGATGTGGAGCCGCAAGTCGCAGGAGGAAAACTCCGCATTGAATTCGACAATGTAGTGGGTGAAAAAAATCTGGTATTAAATAGTGTTACCTACCAGAATGCGGCAAATGAAGATTTTACAGTAACTAAATTCGATTATTTTATTTCTAACATCAAACTCAAAAGAACAGACGGTTCGGTATATACAGTCCCTCAGGATTCGAGCTATTTCCTGATCAAAGAAAGTGTCAAAACGAGTCAGTTTGTAACATTGAACAATGTACCTGAGGGAGATTATAAAGAGATTGAGTTTATGGTCGGAGTTGATAGTCTCCGTAACACTGCTGATGTTTCAAAGAGAAAAGGCGTTCTTGATCCGGGAGGCTCTATGGCGGAGGATGGGATGTACTGGGCATGGAATTCCGGCTATATATTCGTCAAATTGGAAGGGGTTTCCTCTGTCGCAACGTCTGTAAACAGGAAATTCTATTACCATATCGGCCTTTTTGGTGGATACAACGAACGGACTGTCAATAATACCAGAGTTGTGACTGTACCATTCGGAGCTCTTACTGCTCCGGTCAGCATTACGGGAAAAACTCCTGAAGTCCACCTCTTAGTGGATGTTCTAAAGCTATTCAACGGACCTGGCACCAATCTTAGCATCGCAAAATTTGTGATGGTAATGGGCTCGCAGCAAGAGAAATCACAGGAGATCGCCAACAACTATTCGGGCATGTTTACCATCGATCATATTCACTAATTCATTTGTGCTTATGAAATGGCAAAAATATGCAGCATGTTTCTTACCCGTATGTATCGTATCGGTATGGATGGCATGTTCACCCAAAGCGGCAGAAGAAGAGATAACACCGGATAAAGAAGGTACAACACCTGTTGAATGGAAAAAACCAGCTCATTT
>DASYHR010001076.1:0-3619 GCA_035998385.1 Dyadobacter sp.
TTGACTTCCCTGTATCGAAATGCTGTTGGGCAGATACCCTGGTGAGCGACACGAACAGGATTATGAAAAGAAGGTATCTGAAAAGCAACATGACTGAATATAAAAATTGATTGTCTTAAAAATACCCCTCAATGTTCGCGAGTACTTTTTGCGAAAGCCGCTTTTTAGCCTCGGCGGTTGAGCCGGAACTTCCCTGATAAAGGATCACCCGCTCTGTAGTCTCCAACTCTGCACGGTAAATGCCTGCTCCTTCCAGGTCAAAAATGGCGAAGGAATTGGTATCGCGCTCCAGCCATTGGGTAAGAGCCTCCTTTTCAAATGTAGGACCGAGAGATGTATTGATAAATATGGAGTCAGACTTTTTATGTTGAAAGTGTTCCTGTGTTAGCTTCAACGCGTTTTTAGGCGCGTGGGTAGTGATGACATCACAGGTTGCCATCAACTCAGGCAAAGACAAATAAGTAATTCTTTTGGCTTCCAGCTCCTGCTTTCGGCTTCGGTTGAAATAAAATACCTCCATACCGAAGTGTAAGGCAGTTTCGGCTACCATCGTTCCCAACGTTCCCAGACCGATTATCCCTATACTCTTTCCTTTCAATTCCGCGGGTGTAGTGCGCCATTGATTTGTTCCAAAACCTTTGAACAAGGCAACAAGCTGGGCAAATATAAATTCCACGGTTCCTTCATCTCCATAATCTCTGACACCTTTCACTGTGATCCCCAATTCCCGGGCTCTGGCAATATCGACATTGGCTGCTTTTTCATCATACAAACTGCAGCACATGCCAATATACTTCACATTGGAAACAGCGTTTAATACCGAAGCAGGTATACGTGTACGCCAACTGACCAGTACCGCATCCGCGTCACCGATTCTTTGGATGATCTCAACTTCGGTATCCGGCACATCGTCATATACGACCATCGGAGCGAGCGAATACTTTTCGATTTGTGAAAGTTCAGGCTGTGTCAGACCACAGGAATCCAAAATCACGATTTTATTGAAAGTCATCACATAAACGTCTATTGGTTAAAAACACCTTCCCGCTCTTTGATAGACCAGGTCGCCATTTCGCCTATAACAGGAATAATACCTCTTCCGCTATTGCTCAGTTTATAAGTAACATGTGGCGGCACGACCGGTAGTGCTTCCCGTATCACCAGATTATCGGCTTCCAATTGTTTCAAATGCTGAATCAAAACCTTCTCTGTAATTGCAGGGATAGCTTTTTTGATCTCGCTGTAACGTTTATCACCAATTGATAAATGGTATAAAATAATGGGCTTCCAATACCCGCCTATTTTCTCCATGGCATAGGTAACAGGGCATTTTTCCAGTGCATATTGTTTGTTTTCCTGAATCGTCGAAGTTTCTTTATGAGCAGCCATAATGATACATACTTTGGGGTAAGTACTTGTATAAAAGTAAGTACAAATATACTTTTGTCTTATCAAATAAAAAACAATCCGACATGAAAATTACAATTGCAGGTTCTATAGGGAACATAGGTTTACCACTTACCCAAAAACTCGTTTCAGCAGGACATGACGTAAAAGTGATCAGCAGCGCTGCGCATAATCAGGCAGCTATCGAAGCACTTGGCGCGAAAGCGACAATCGGTTCTGTGTCAGACGCCACATTCCTGACTGAGGCTTTTACAGGTGCTCACGCAGTGTATGTTATGACGCCGCCGAACATGGGTGGGGTCAACATCATTGCCAATACAACTGCTGCCGGCGAAGCTTTCTCTACAGCCATTCAAAAATCGGGAGTAAAAAGAGTTGTTATGCTGAGCAGTATCGGCGCAGACGTTCCGGCCGGAACAGGTCCTATTGCAGGTTTGCACAACATCGAAAAAATTTATGAAAAGCTGGAAAACGTAAATATCACGTTCCTGCGTGCCGGATATTTCTATACCAATTTCTTCAACGACATTCCTTTGATCAAAAACGCAGGTATTACAGGCGGAAATTATCCATCTGATGTAAAAATCCCGATTGTGCATCCGGAAGATATCGCTTCAGCCATTGCAGAAGAACTTGAAAAAGATACCGTTGGCAAAAACATACGTTACATTGTAAGCGATTTCCGCACAACAGCCGATGTGGCTTCTGTATTGGGAAATGCCATTGGTAAACCAGAATTACCCTGGGTTGAATTTACGGACGAACAGGCGTTACAAGGCATGACTCAGGCCGGTCTTCCTGAGGAAATGGTAGGACTTTATGTTGAAATGGGTGTTGCTTTGCGCGAAGGAAAATTGCAAGCTGATTTCAAAGCACAAGGTGCGCCGATGACAGGTCAGATCAAACTGGAAGATTTCGCTAAAATCTTTGCACAAGCATTTTAGGAGCTATCGGCAGTCGGCTTTCGGCTTTCGGCTTTCAAACCTATTCGCTGATGTTAAGGCTTCAAATTAAAAGGGCTCTGCGTTGGACTTCTTCAACGTGGAGCCTTTTCGGGTTTCGGTCATCAACTATCGGCGGTCACAACTGAGCCGAAATGGCTGCCAGGCTCATTGCAGGAAACTGGTGGCCGATAGCTTGCCCATTGTAGCTATATCCTGTCATACCTGGATCAAAACAATTGATAAGTTCATTGCTGAAGCCCGACAGCCGACTGCCGATAGCCTCCATCACACTGTCTCCTTCACCGTAATCCTCAGCTGATGTGTATTGAAAACCTGCGAGTTGGGCTCTACACTTTTGGTTAAAAATACGCTTCCTCCAATCACGCTATCCTTTCCGATTACCGTATTTCCACCAAGAATCGTAGTACGCGCATAAATTATCACGTTATCTTCTACTGTCGGGTGCCGTTTCACTTCTGCCAGACTCTTCGCCACTTGCAGCGCACCCAGCGTAACGCCCTGGTAGATACTCACATTTTTACCGATCACAGTCGTCTCACCGATCACAATACCGGTGCCGTGGTCAATCATAAACGGTACACCGATTGTAGCTTTGGGATGTATATCAATTCCGGTTTTTCCGTGCGCATATTCGCTCACAATCCGTGGTAACATCGGCACATTCAGCAAACTCAGTTTATTGGCAATACGATAAACCGTGATCGCATAAAAACCCGGATAGGAAACGATCACTTCATTGACACTCGTAGCCGCTGGATCGTACTCGTATATCTTCATCGCATCCTGCCGCAGATCATGGTAAATACTTTCCAGCGAACTGTAAAACTCTTTCACGACCTCTTCAATCGGCAAACCGGAAGGTTCCAGATAACTCAACAGAAGATTTTCAAGATCGATCTGATTCTTCTTCAAAACACCTTCGTAGGCATTCCTTTTGGGCAAATGGTTATTGGGAAACAGGAAATGAATCAGGTCGTCCAACCAGGCAGTCGTGTCGTGAATAGAGGGCGTTGCCTCCCATTCTGCCTGATGGGTTTTTCTTAAAATACTCAATAATGACTGCGTATTCGCCTTATTATTCATTTGCTGTTGTTTGAATGCTTATTTAGTCACCCCTTAAAAAACATATAACTACTTATATTATAGATATTTAAGTTTTAAATTTAGTTGTTTATTCTGCAAGATTTGTTTATTTTAGAATACAAATCTTGCAGAATAATGCTAGCAAAACCGAAACAAACACAGCA
>DASYHR010000645.1:0-3949 GCA_035998385.1 Dyadobacter sp.
GATTTTGTTTCAGAAGCGTTTTAGCCACCTCCATCCCATTTATCTTCGGCATGTTAAAGTCGAGAAGAACTACGTCGGGATTGTGTAGCTGCACCTTGGTGAATGCCTCTGGACTGTGATATACCTGGTCTACAATTGAAATGTGCTCATACCCAGACAACATTGTTTTAAGCCCATCGCTAAATAAATGGTGATCGTCGACAAGCAATATTCTAATTCTTTGTGTTAAAACCATAAGGGACGTCAAGCTGTATGAGAACACCGTGGTGATTCGAATTTATTTCTAAACTAGCGTGAAGATATTCGGCACGTGAATATATATTTTTTAAGCCAATGCCCTTGCTGTTGTCTAGTTGAATTTCTACTTTTTGTATTCCTACCCCATCATCCTCTACACTTACAACTAGTGACCGGTCCTGGTATATGAGTTGAATAATTGAGGTTGTAGCCTGGGAGTGTTTTTTTATGTTATTAACAACTTCTGTTACGATACGGTAAATCATCAATTCTGATTCCGCACGTAATTTTCGGTATTCTCCTGCGAAAATGTAGACAAATCTGATAGCCGATTCTTCATTCCATTCCTGAATTCTTTTTTCGAGTATTTGTGAAAGATCGTTTTGCTCGAATTGCACCGGCATTAGATCGTGCGTAATGTTGCGAAGATCTTCTGTGGCCTTCAAAATAAGCTTACGTGATATCTGCACGTCCACCAAAAATTCAAGCCGCTTACTTTGCAGATAGCCTCTTGCGGCCGCGAGTGTATTGTTGACATCGTCGTGAATGTCCATGGCTATTCTGAGCCTTTCTGATTCCTGCGCTAAAATAATCCGGCTCGAAAGCCTTTGCTGCAACACCTGTTGGCGCCTAACATAAGCTTTAACTATCAAGAAAATTAACAAAGCGAATATCGAGCCCATTATTACAACAAACCACCAGCGTAGCCAGAATGGAGGCTCGATGGTTATATCGACAAGGTGACTGCCGGTATAAAAGCCGTTCGAATCGGCTGCCCTGAATTCAAACTGATACTTTCCTGGCGGAAGATTCTGAAAGTTGGCGATAGCAGACTTGCCATTAGATATCCACCTACCATACTGATCTGCCGAATTGATTCGATATTCAAACACTGGTTGGACATCAGAAAGAAAATCCAACGCGGCCAGCTCAAATGAAAAACTGTTCTCATTATACGGAAGTCTGAGTGGCGCAGCTATCGGTAATACTCTGCTGACAGAGTCGACTGTTTGCCTAGCAGATACAAACAGCCCTTTGGCTGAGGGATATTTAAATGATTTCGGGTTGACTTTGTAAAGTCCCTGAGCACTTCCGAAATAAAGGCTTCCGTCGGCCGCTTTTAGTGAAGCAAAGCTATTGAATTCTATTCTCTCAGTCGCTCTTAAAGCAAGCACAGTCTCGTCGGCAAACATTCTTGCGATCCCGTTGTTGGTACTCATCCACATTAATCCCTCATTGTCTCTGAGCACCGAATACACCACAAGATCAGGCAAACCATGTTTGGTGGATAGCACTTTTAAAATCTTTCTTTGACTGAAATCAAATTTAACTAAGCCATTGTCAGTACCAATCCACAGAATATCAGCGAACCTTGGATCCTGGGAGAAATCAAGAATATTATGTCCAGCCAGTTTGTCATATACGGGCAGTAGTGTATCATTTTTAACCTGGTAGCAGCGCAGATCCTTCTCGCTTCTTCCAACAAAAAGTTCATTAGATTCCCTATGATAGTGCATTGCGCCAGAAAATTGCTCACGCGGACCCGTCAATAGCTTTGACTGACCTAACGAGTACTTATATATCCCTGCCATGGTGGCCACAAAGTAGACACTTGGCCGGATTTCGAGCACACCTTTTATGTGATTGGATTTTACAGCATCAGCCCCGTTGAATTTAATTTCTTCGAATCTTCTAGCTCCCCTTTTAAGATATAGTAATTGCTTGACTGTACTTACCCATAGCCCTCCCTTCGAATCAGTATAAATACCCCGCACTGAGGCGTTGGGAACACCTCTTGCTAGCCCTGGTCTGGTAATTCTCCCATCTTTGGAGATCCTTCGAATTTCTTCCCCGGAGGTTCCAACCCAGATATTACCATCAAAATCCTGACTGATTCCCCGAATGGATGCATTATTAAAATCGGACGTAGTACGCGGATCGTCCTGATATTTTTGGACAGTAAGCCAGCTGGGAAAAACAATATCAACCCCTGCTGGATCAGTATTAACCCATAAATATCCCTGACTATCAATAAAAATTTTCGATAAGTGATCCCGCGTAAGTGTGCTTTTGATAAATGGGTTATTCGAGAGTTTATTGAGCACTTTTTTAGAATTAGGATCATATCTTATTAATCCACTCTTCGAAGTTGCCAGCCATACATCTGCATTCTTGCTCTGTGCTATTGAGAATACCAAGTCAGTTGACATATCAATGCCTACATCATGAATCTGATAGCTGGCGCCAACCAAGCTGATAAGGCCCTGATCAGTACTTAGCCATATATTGGAAGCTGACCCGTGGAATAGCGCATATATATGTAATGGCTTTTTAAAGAGGTCATTTTCTTTACCTGTAAAGGCAAACATCTGATGGCCTGTTTGCAAATCAAGCATTACCAATCCCGTCGGTAGAAGTAACCAAATCTTTTGCTGTGCCTGATCAAAATGCACAATGTCAGTTCTTGATCCATAGCTGAATTCGGCGTCTTTGAAAAGTATTTGTTTTTCCCCTGTGGTATAATTCATTCTCACAAGTCCCTGACGGTCGTTGAGGTATATAACACTCGAAAGGTCTGCATGCACCACCTGATGTTGGCTAGGAACTGGCTGACCAAGCTTGTTTTTTAAAAAGTAATTCTCGAACTGATCAGATTGCGGCATATACCTGCTGATACCGACTTCGGTACCCAACCAAATATCACCTGAGGGCGATTGCGCCATACCTCGTACTTCGCCCTTACCGATACTATTTACATTCTGGGCATCATACACGAAGCTTTTTAGCGTCTGACCGTCGAATCTGTTTAATCCTCCCTGAGAAGATATCCAAATAAAGCCCTCAGAGTCCTCCATGAAGTAATAGTTTGACCCCTGTATTAACCCATCAGCAGTTCCCAGATGTCTGAAAGAATATTGTGCATGAGTTTCCAATGGAATACCCATGCACAGTACTGATACAATTACCAGGGCATATAAAAAGGATAAGTTTGTCCGCGATTTTGACTTACGGACAAAATAGTGCAGGAGCCTGGGCTTAAATAATGTCATTGTACTTATCAGTTCGAAACATTTCAGAGGGAATTAATACTCACCGATCACATACACAACCAAATGCTGAAAGTAATAAAAAAATAGCTGATCCAACGCCTACCAAAACCCGGGATAGACAGTAGCGTTCAGTGAATCATACTTGATCAAATAAGAGTATACGTCCAGAGTATTTACAAGGCTTTTCTGGCAATTCTGCAAAACCAGTGATACTGGCTGTATTTCCTTGTGTAACTCTTACTGTTTACCAAACTAAAACAGCAACAGTGCAAACTGGATTTAATGTTAGATATCGGTTAAAAATAGCCTTAAGCAAGTTTAGTGAAGGCTGCATATGATCTTTGTGGGCTGTCAAATCTTCTCCAAGCAAGGATAAGTTGAAAATTTTTTAAATACCTCGGGCTTTAGCTTGACGAATTATCTCAGACACATAAACCCAAAAAAATATGCCGGCAAATTTGAAGCAGGTATTACCCAGCCGGCTAGTTTCAAGTTTGAAAAAAATGTCGCCAAAGAGATAATCCTTTGGCGACAGCAAAAGTGGGTTTACGTATAACTTGATAGAGATGGCAAGTTAACTTACCGGATTATTACCAGCTTCTGAGTTTGACTTGAACCATCTGAATAGGACAGTTGCACACTGTAAAGACCAGGACTGAACC
>DASYHR010001082.1:0-2787 GCA_035998385.1 Dyadobacter sp.
CCTGGGACGTCACTGGAACTTCGCAGGCTTGCCTTATGAAGATGCAAACGGATATCCTGTTTCTACTGCCAACGCGCAATATGACAACCCGCTATGGGCATGGGAACACAATACTGTAAAAACAAACAACGACAGGGTTACAGGTAACCTTGGTTTCGCTTACGACATTACCTCATGGTTAAGCACAAGCTACCGCATCGGGGTAAACCAATATAGCATGTTCCGTCGTGAAGTAGTGGACCTGGGTTCACGCGGATCGGGTGGTCTTGGAGAAATTAAGGAAGCGAACTATACAAATAAGGAAATTGAATCTATTTTCCTTTTGAACTTCAACCCTGCACCTATCGGCAAGTTTGACATCAAAGGGTTCCTGGGACACAACGTGAACAGCCGTGATAACCGTAATCAACTTACAACGGGTACGCAGATCGTTGCTCCTGGAATTTACACTTTGACCAATACAAAAACGCAGGTTGCAAGTTCTTCTAATTTAACAGAAAGAAGACTTTGGGGTGTATTCGGAGAAGTAAGCGTTGGGTATGATGATTTCGCATTCCTTACACTTGGCGGACGTAACGACTGGTCGTCGACATTACCGAAAGCGAACAGAAGCTACTTCTACCCAAGCGCGTCTCTTGCGGTTAATATGTCAAGGATATTGAATATCCCTGAAGAGACATTCTACGGTAAAATAAAGGCCAGCGTCTCCAAAGTAGGGCGTGATGCTGATCCTTATTCATTGATGAATACATATCAGGTAAACACGCCTTTCAATGGCGGATCAAGTGCTTCTATTTACCCGACGGCTGCCAATCCTAACCTGAAGCCTGAGTTTACAACGGATCAGGAGATCGGAACGGAGATGTGGGCATTTAAAAGAAGAGTAGGTTTGGATTTGGCACTTTACAAGCGCGTATCTAAAAACCAGATTGCTCCTATCACACTGCCTTCGTCATCAGGATTTAATGCTACCTATGATAACTTTGGAGAAATCACGAACAAAGGAGTTGAAGTAGACTTGAAATTCATTCCTCTGCAATTCAACAATTTTGAGTGGAACTTCCATGTGATCTATACCAAGAACAAAAGTATCGTAACGGCTTTGAAAGAAGGAGTTACTTTGCTTCCAATCGCTTCGGTACTTACAGGAATGCAGCCGGTTGCTATTTATGATCCTGCCAATAACATTGTAAATCAACCTTATGGTGCCCTTTACGGTACAAAAGCAGCTCGTGACGAGGAAGGTAATTTACTGATCAATCCGGTAACGGGAGAGCTGGTTTCAGCTTTGGAGCCGGGTGTTGTGGGTAATCCTAACCCTGATTACAAAATGGGTTTCAGCACAGGTATCCGTTACAAAGGACTTACTGTGAATGCTCTCCTTGACTATACAAAAGGTGGTGACATGTACTCAGTAACCGTTACATCTCTAATGGGACGTGGTGTTACAAGAGACACAGAAGACAGAGAAACAAGCTGGATCATTCCGGGATATTATGGGGATGCGAACACAGGTCTTCCAATCATGGTTGACGGACAAAAAGTGCGTAACACAACTGCTGTGAGTACCAACGGTCTTTACTTTGGAAACACATTTGCGATTAACTCTCCTACAGAAATGCAGGTTTACGATGCAACGCTATGGACTTTGAGGGAGGTATCTATCGGATATGATCTGCCAAAAGTATGGTTCAACAAAACACCAATCGGATCTGCGAACATCTCAGTAAGCGGAAGAAACCTTTGGTATTTTGCTCCGAACATGCCTAAGTATACCAACTTCAATCCAGAGTCGGCTAGTTACGGTTCCAGCAATGTATCAGGTATTGAACTTTCTGCAGCGCCTACTACAAGAAGATTTGGGGTTAACCTGAGAGTTACATTTTAATCACAACCAAGCATTATTGTAACAATGAAAAAATCAATCATATATATAGTAGCCATTCTGTTTATGGCATCTGGTTGTACCAAGGATTTCCTTGATATCAACACAGATCCTAATAACCCGACAGACATCTCTGTAAATCAGCTTTTGCCAAGTGCAGAGAGAGGTCTTGCGTCGGTATTGGGATATACCAACGACTCCCGTGGAGCACGTGGGATCAGTACTGTATTGTCAGTATACACGCATCAGCTCTCAACCCGCGAGGCGCCGGATCAGTATGGATCGGTAAGTTCTGATTTTAACATCAATGGTTCATGGAACGGAATGTACAGCCCACAGGCATCGCAAGGTTCCCCTGACTATGTAGGATGTCTGCAAAATATTGAGATCCTGATCGCCAAATCAGAGGAAGCAGGAAATTTGCAATATGCCGGAATTGGCAAAATATTGAAAGCGTATGCATTCAGTATATTGGTAGATCTTTACGGAGATGTTCCATTTTCTGAAGCCAACAGGTTTGCTTCAGAAGAGCCGATTCTTTATCCAAAGTTTGACAAAGGAGAAGAGATTTATCCACAGTTGCTTACAATGCTGGATGCCGGTATTGCCGACATCACGAATACAGGTGCTGCAAATACACTGACTCCCGAAGCGGATGACTTGTTTTACCAGGGTAGTGTTGCGAAGTGGGAAAAAGCTGCAAATACGATCAAACTGAAACTGTATAACCAGATTCGTCTGACAAGAGATGTATCAACTGAAGTAAAGGCGATCCTTGCTGCCGGCAAAGTATTTAGTACTACTACGGATGGGTTGATGTTCAATTACGGAACAAGCATCTCTCCTGATGACCGTAACCCAGCATACTCAGACTATCCGGCAGGACAAAAAGGTAATTACAT
>DASYHR010000646.1:0-5031 GCA_035998385.1 Dyadobacter sp.
AGGGTGTTTCCCCCACTTTCGGGTACTCTACAGGGATATTGAAAGAGTAAATTGAATCAGTCGTATTGATCATCAAAAAGTTACGGATCTTGCGTGCATCCAGCTGCCAGTACGCGATAGACTTGCTATCGTCACTCCATCTGAATCCATCACGGCAATCAAATTCCTCTTCGTAAACCCAGTCAAAAGTTCCGTTGATCACACGATCCGTTCCATCTTTGGTCAGTTGTTTCACTTCACCCGTTTGCAGATCTTCAGCATATACATTGTGTTTACTTACATAACCTGCCTTTTTTCCGTCCGGAGAGAACTTAGCAAACATCAGCGAAGATTTACCCAACCCTTTTCCAAGTTGTTTCAGCGTTTGTGCTTTAAGATCATACAACCAATAGTCGCCTTTTGTATCATACCGCCACACGCGCTCCGTATTGGTATAGATCAACACCTTGTCGCCATCCTTATTTACCGTATAACTTCTGATGGGCAATGCACTCCCACCCTGCGGCGTCAATTGAGCCTGAGAGATAAATGTTCTTTGTTGCTTTGAAGGTAATTTCACTTCGATAATTTCCCCCTGCACTACATCGCGGTAGCCGCTACCGTCCTCCAACCACTGGAAATTGGCAGGTATCTGTGCAAAAAGCTGAAAGGAAAGTAGGGTTAAAACAACGGTTTTTAGTACCTGTTTCATTGATTTTGGTTAAGAATTAAATAGTATGACAACTATAATATTACAATTTTAACGAATTGAGAGAGAAAAACAGAATTTCAGCACACAGGAGCAAACGAAATAGCAGGCTGAAAATTTGCCAGCCTGCTATCATACAAAATCTTCAGCTATCAATCCATTTCAGCGGAGCCTCCCTTACTTCTTGAGCGTTTCTGCTTTCGCAGGGCCTCACTGAGCAGGAATTCTATCTGTCCGTTTACGCTTCTGAAATCCTGTTGCGCCCATGCCTCCAGCTCCTTCAGCATTTCAGGATTGATGCGTAGAACAAAAGCTTTTTTTTCTGCCATATCAAGGATATAAAGTTCCGGCGTTCAGTACTGGGGTTACTGACTTTTCGCCGCACAAAACTACCATCAGATTACAAACCATTGCTGCTTTCCGTTCTTCATCCAACTCTACAATCCCTTTATCCGAAAGCATTTCAAGCGCCATGTCGACCATGCCTACAGCTCCGTTCACAATCTGACGCCGGGCCGCCACTACCGCTGATGCCTGCTGGCGTTGCAACATCGCTCCGGCAATTTCCGGCGCATAAGCAAGGTGACTGATCCTTGCTTCGAGCACATCAATTCCAGCGCGGCTCAGCCTTTCGGTCAGCTCAGCTTCCAGCATTTCATTGATCTTACCACTTCCGTCTCTCAGCGTTACCTCGTGCGCGCCTACTTCTTCATCTTCCATGCTGTCGTATGCATATATACCCGCCAGATGACGTACCGCAGCTTCCGACTGAATTTCCACATACTTTACATAGTCGTCCACTTCAAAGGACGCTTTGGCTGTATCTCCTACCCGCCAAACAACTACAGCAGCAATTTCGATAGGATTACCAAGTTTGTCGTTCACCTTCAACTTCTGACCATTCAGGTTTCGGGCTCGCAGACTGATCTTTTTCCTTTTAAAAAATGGGTTTACCCAGCGCAGACCATTTTGTTTCATCGTACCCATGTAATCTCCGAAGAAAGTAGTAACTACCGCTTCATTCGGATTAATGACCGTAAGCCCGATCAAAACAATAAAACCAATGAGCGATATGATCACACCAGGAATAGGATCGCCAACGACGAATACATACAAAACTCCTCCAAATAACATAGCCAGACCCAACGCAAACAGCGTATAGCCGGATATTGAGCGTAATTCTTTTTCATTCATAGCCATATAGTTTGATATTAAAATGATATCACAATATAATCACTTTTGATCTAAGGCCGGTTTAAATATGGTACAAAAAAATCCCGGAGCCTTTGAGTGGCTCCGGGACGGGATGAGTGGTAAGGTATAAGTCTAGTTGAGCTGAAAGTTGATGGGAAGATTGTATTTAACTCTCACTTTCTGACCTCTTTGCCAGCCCGGTTTCCATTTTCCGCTCATGCCTTCAATCACCCTGAGCGCTTCATTGTCTATATTTTTATCTAACCCTTGCAATATTTCAAAATCGCACAAAGTTCCGTCTTCACACACAACAAAAGTTGTAAACACACGACCCTGAATATTCTTTTTGGCAGCAGCCTGGGGATACTTGATATTCGTTGCCAGATAATTATACATAGAGGGCAATCCGCCGGCAAACTCTGGTTGAACTTCGAACTGTGTGTATTCAAATTTTTCTCCGTTACGATAGGAAGTGCCCTTAGTCAAATTACCCTTACTGTAATGCTCTTCATATAATAATGTACCATTTTCTGATTTCGAAATCCAGAGACCCTCTTTTAAACCATTTTTAACTTCCCCTCTGCCATCAATACCCGGAAAACTCTGTTGATGATCTAAGATGTGACCATTCGAATTCTTCACCATATGGCTTCCGTTTTTGTCGTAATAGTCTCTCACAATTGATACGGAAGGTCCCTCATAACTGGTGGGTGCGTCAAAAATTCCGGCAAGCTGTCCATTGTCGTACCAGTAAGTGCGCTGCCGGATATCATTTCCATGTATATTCATTTCCCGAAGTATACCGTTATCATGGTAATACTTTTCAAGAACAACTTTATTGTCTTCCCCAAATTGGCGAAATTCAAGAATATTCCCTTTTTCACCTTTCTGAATGAACTGATATATCGGCTGGTTTCCTACCTCGTAGTATGCACTTAGTACGAAAACCTTTGTTGAGTCTGTTTTCTGATTGTCTTTGTTCTTTTTCCAAAGTTCCTTTTTGGTAAATGGGATATTGCCAAGAGCATTCCATTTACCATCTTCTATTTTTTCAAACAGCACATCTCCATTCACCATTCCAAAATGATCAACGGGAATAAACCTCCTGAATTTTTGCTTTTCTTTTTCAGGTGTAGTGATCCAGTTTTTATCAAAATAAGCAACCAAACTTTGCGATGTACTATCATAAGCGCTTACAGGAGCAGACTTGAACACTACCGGCAGAGATACTGCCTGTCGAACAGCAACCTCTTTCAAAACGGCTGGTTTCCAGGCTTTGTAGAGCTGCACCACGCGTATTGCTTCAGCATTCATCAGCGAATCTCCACCTTTTAGCACGCTCACATTTGATACACTTCCGTCAGTCTCAACAATGGCATTTATAAACACGCGCGCATTAATTCCTTTGAAAGAAGAGCGTATAGGGATATTCAAATTTGAACTGATGAAATGGTTCAAAAGCTGTTGCCCACCACTCGGAGTTGCCTGCGTGTCTACCTCATGCGACTGGTAGGTATTCTGAGCGAAAACAGAGGAAAAACAAAACAGAAAAATGATAAAAATTCTTTTCATTGATTAATTTAGTTAGAGACGAGGATTATAAAAATACGTTTTATTCTCTTCAAAAACGCTGAAAAACGTCGAAATAACTGTACAGAGACTCTTAAAGGGAATGTAAGCACATTCTTAACTTACTGATAACCTGACAGTAACATGCAGTTAATATGAAATGAGAATATTTGTAACATGGCAGATAAAACTCATTTCCGGACGATTATCATTTCGGACCTTCACCTCGGAGCAGGCGGGTCCAAAGCAGAGGAGGTTACCAGTTTTCTGAAAAGCTACTCATGCAAAAAATTAATCCTGAACGGTGACATTATTGACGCCTGGCAGCTGAAAAAATATGGGGTGTGGAAACGGAAACATACCATGTTTTTTAAGCGGGTATTGAAGATGATTGAGGAGAACAATACCAAAGTGATCTACATCCGCGGGAATCACGACGATTTCCTTGATCAGATCATTCCGCTAAGACTAGGAAAAAATTTCCAGATCAGGAAAGACTACGTTCTCAACTCCGGAGCACAGCGATTTTACGTCACACATGGCGACGTGTTCGATTCCATTACCAGTAACCTGAAATGGCTGGCATATCTGGGCGACATCGGTTACACGTTTTTGCTTTGGCTTAACAAATTTTATAACAAATACAGGGCATGGAGAGGCTTGCCTTATTACTCCCTTTCTCAACGTATCAAACAATCGGTGAAACTGGCTGTAAACTACATGAGTGACTTCGAAGAAAAGCTGACAGAGCTGGCCAGATCCAGAAGTTGCGATGGGGTGATCTGCGGGCATATACATCATCCGGCCATCCGGGAAATTGACGGAATTAAATATATGAATTCCGGAGACTGGGTGGAAACGCTGAGCGCCCTGGTAGAAGATTTTGAGGGTAACTGGAGCCTGCTTTATTATGATCAGCAAATGAGTCAGGAAAAGAAATCCACCCATGCTACCATTGTAGATCACTTGCCTGGTAATGACAAACAGGTAGCATTCACAGGCGTGTTTCTGGGTAGAAATCAACAAATCATGTAATCATGAAAATTCTGTTTCTGGTACAGGGTGAAGGGCGCGGACACATGACACAGGCGATTTCGCTTGGGCAGATCCTGCGCGGTGCGGGCCATCAGGTTGCAGGGGTGCTGGTCGGTAAGGCAACAGACCGTGTTATTCCTTCTTTTTTTGCAGAACAAATCAAAGCGCCGGTTTACGAGTTTATTGCTCCGGCTATTGTCTACAACCAGGGAGGAAAAGGTATGAATGTGGGAAGTACGGTATACGCGCTTTTCAAAAATGCGGGAAAATACATCAGGGAATTAAGAACAATACATGATCGGGTAAATAAAATAAAGCCTGATCTGATCATCAGTTTTTACGAAACATACAGCGGACTTTACAACATCATTTTTCGCCCTGAAATTCCAATGCTGTGTATTGCGCATCAGTACTTATTGATGCACCCGAAATTCGTCTTCCCGAAGAACAGTACCTTCAATCGTTTTTTAATTAACCTCAACTCCAAAGCCGCTTCGTGGCTGGCACATAAACGCCTGGCGCTTTCTTTCCGTGAAATGGAGGCC
>DASYHR010001132.1:0-2435 GCA_035998385.1 Dyadobacter sp.
TTCTCTGTTTTTATTTTTAATTCAAAAGGGGAAGTATTGATGCAGCAACGGGCATTTGGCAAATACCACTCCGAGGGATTGTGGTCGAACACTTGCTGCAGCCATCCTTTGCCGCTGGAAGACACTGCGGACGCGGCCCGAAGAAGATTAAAAGAAGAAATGGGCATGGATACGGACGTTCATTTTTTGTATTCATTCTTGTATAAGTCTGAATTGGACAAAGGCCTTATCGAGCACGAGCTCGATCATGTGTTCTGGGGACTGTCCGATCAAAAACCTGTGTTAAATGCACAAGAAGTGGCAGATTATAAATACCTCACTCCCGAAGACCTCTCCAAGGATCTCAAAATCCATCCTGAGCGCTACACAGAATGGCTTAAAATATGCTTCGATGAAGTAATTGCAAAAATAGATTCCGACGGTTTACAAAAGTGAAACCGACGCTTAACTCAACACGAATATGAACCAGATACTGATCAATACCGGAATTGTGCTGGCCTCCTTCATAGGTATGGAATGCGTGGCCTGGCTGGCGCACCGATACCTTATGCATGGCTTTTTGTGGTTTCTTCATCACGACCATCACCAGCGCGACGATGGCGATTTTTTTGAGAAGAATGACTACTTCTTTATCATATTCGCCATTCCGGGCATTTTATGCCTTTTGTTTGGACTGAACGCCGGGTTTAACTTCCTCTTCTGGATCGGTGCCGGCATCACGTTGTACGGTTTTACATACTTTGTAATTCACGACGTTTTCATTCATCAGCGGTTCAAGGTATTACGAAATACCGACTGGATTTACCTTCGTGCGATCAGACGTGCACATAAAATGCACCACAAACATCTGGGCAAACGAGACGGCGAGTGCTTCGGAATGCTCTGGGTTCCGCTCAAATATTTCAAAGAAGCCCAAAAAAGTGCCAAATGAATTTCACCTATCTGTTGATTGACATGGGAGCGATTGCTGTTCCCTTTTTATTCTCTTTTCATCCTAAAGTCCGGCTGTATAAGAAGTGGCTGTTTGTGTGGTCAGCGATCTTACTCACAGCGGTACCTTTCGTAATCTGGGATAGCTACTTTACACGTGTGGCTGTGTGGGGATTTACAGAAAAGTATCTCATAGGACAGCACCTTTTCGGACTACCTGTAGAAGAGTTGCTATTTTTTGTCTGCATTCCCTATGCCTGTATCTTCACGTATTACTGTTTCCGTATTTTATTAGGAACTGATTTTAAAATAGTCAACGAAAAGGTTGTCACAAATATCATTATTGGTATCACTGTCTTGCTTGGTATTATATTCTATGACAGGATGTATACCTCATGGACTGCCGCCGGACTTACCGCGTTTTTGCTGTTTATCAAATTCGTAGCCAAGCCTAAATGGTTGAGTTTGTTCTACTATTCTCATATGTTCCTGATAATCCCATTCCTTATTGTGAATGGAATCTTGACCGGGACAGGACTGGATGAGCCGGTTGTATGGTACAATGATTTGGAAAATATGTCGATGAGAATATTCACTATACCGCTGGAAGACATTTTTTACGGTATGTTGATGCTGATGCTCAATACATATCTCTTTGAGTTTTTTATGCAAAAAGCAGGAGTAGGTCAGGACGACCAGATTGTTAAAATCAACAGCTTTTGGGATGTGGTGAAGTTTTAAAGAACTCTCTAAAACCGATCGCCGTGTGTGAGTGAAATAAGTTTTGATGTAACTCCGGGTAGATTGTCCAGGATTTTTAGAGCAAGATTGGTCGTGGTAGTTTTGCCAAAAAGATGTTGCAGGTGATAGCCCGTTTTAATTCGGATTGAAAAGTGGTCAGTCCAAAGCTTGTCATAGTGAGATATGGTCTTGTCCAGATTCTGCCTTCCAGACAAAAATGCAGTGAGTTCAGCCGCCAAAAAACATGAGGCACGCATGGCCATACTCATACCATTTCCGCATAAGGGCGTGATAGATCCGGCAGCATCACCCAATAAAAACATCCCATCTTTGTAGGTTGCCTTTTTACTAAATGTGATATTACTAATGACATGTGGCTGGTCATTTACAAACTCAGATTCCGTAAAATATTTTTCTAGAAATGGATTCCGGTACAGAACCGACTCCTCCATCGCTTTGATGTTTTTGCCATGTTTCACAAGGTTACTGCTTTCTGACAGGTAACACAGGCAATACTGTCCTTCATCCACTTTAGAAATGCCACAATACCCTTTCTCAAAATTGTGTAGTTCAATCCGATCGGCAGCCATATCAGTTTTGATATGGTATTTCACGCCAATGTAATTTTTTGCAGGTTTGGTAAGTTTGTCGGTGAACACCGGATTGTACTTCCCATAACTTCCGCACACCACTTTCGCTGTATAGTCACCGTTTGCAGTCTGGATTTCACGCAAGTGATCGGTGACATGACGTACATTGTTAAC
>DASYHR010001141.1:0-2673 GCA_035998385.1 Dyadobacter sp.
GTGTAAGGCCTGTGTCTGATTATCCTACACGGCTTTTACAAATGCTTCAGAATCTGGCAGACAGGCCTAATCCCACAATTGCTGTGTTGACGCCCGGTATTTACAACTCCGCTTATTTTGAGCATTCTTATCTGGCCCAGCAAATGGGGGTAGAGCTTGTGGATACGCGTGATCTCGTGGTTTCGGACGGTTATGTGAAAATGCGTACAACCAGCGGCTTGCAGATTGTGGATGTAATTTACCGTCGAATGGATGATGTATTTCTGGATCCGGAAGCATTCAATCCTGATTCTCTGTTGGGAATTCCGGGCATTTTTGAGGTTTACAAAAAAGGTCGTGTGGCACTTGCCAATGCGCCTGGCACGGGTGTTGCTGATGATAAGGTTGTATACGCATATGTGCCTCGTATCATCGAGTACTACCTGGGTGAAGAGGCGATCATACCCAATGTGCGTACTTATATTTGTGGTGAGAAAGAGGACTTTGATTATGTAATGGAGCATATTGACCAGCTGGTTGTGAAGGAAGCGAACGAAGCCGGGGGATATGGGATGCTGATAGGACCTAAGGCAACCGCCGAAGAACACGAGTTGTTCAGGGAAAAGATCAGGGACAATCCTCGTAATTACATCGCACAGCCTACAATTTCACTATCACGTGTTCCTTGTATGGTAGATGGTCATTCGGAAGGTCGTCACGTAGATTTGAGACCCTATATTTTGTATGGTGATGATATCCACGTAATACCAGGCGGACTTACCCGAGTAGCGTTGAGAAAGGGTTCTTTGGTTGTTAATTCGTCGCAAGGAGGGGGAGGAAAGGATACGTGGGTGTTGTATTAAATAATGGTTAACAGTTGCTGGCAGACTGTTAATTGTCACAGGTGAGTTATAATTTGTATTTAATTCACTCTGCCGGAAGCTGTTAAATCATATCAACATTCAAACTAAAAACCAAAAATGCATCGTGAAGTTACGCAATGGTATAGCCCGTCATTAAACAAAGAGATGGACGTGGCTGTATACGGTCACTACGGATTTTCTCTTTTACTGATTCCTACAGCTGCTTCTGACTATCTGGAGTATGAAAGGAATGGAATCATTGACAGTATTAGGCCTTACATCGATTCGGGTAAGGTGAAGGTATATTGTATCAACAGTATCAACGGTGAAAGCTGGCTGAATCCTTATATGCATGGATACGACCAGGCTATTCGCCACCAGCATTACAACGATTATGTGATCAAGGAAGTTATTCCTTTCATCAAGGATACAACCAGTCAGGAAAACATGATTATCGCAGCTGGAGCGTCATTTGGCGCGTTTCATGCTGCCAATCTGTTTTTCAAACATCCCGATTTGATCAACGGTATTATTGCGATGAGCGGTTGCTACGATCTGAGTGTTTATGCCGATGGTTATTATGATGATAATGTCTATTTCAATTCGCCTGTGCATTATCTGGCGCAATTGAGAGCTGAGTGGCATTTGTCACTCTACCGGGAAAGCCGGCATATCCATTTTGTAACAGGATCCGGTGCTTATGAACGACCGGATTATTCCCAACAGATTTCCTCTATATTATCAGCAAAAAATGTACATCATGAGCTGGATATATGGGGTAGTGATATTCCGCACGAATGGTGGGTATGGAACAAAATGTTGCCTTATTACATTGAAACGAGATTTTAAACTACAAAAAAACGGACTGATAGCTCAGTCCGTTTTTTTGTAGTTTAATAGAGTTGCGGTAATCATTAAGCTCCTTCAAACTGACGCAGAAATCTTACGTCGTTTTCAGTGAAAAGACGCAGGTCATTGATTCCGTAACGCAACATCGTGATACGTTCTATACCCATTCCGAACGCGAAGCCTGTATATTCCTGACTGTCGATACCACAGTTTTCAAGCACATGAGGGTCAACCATTCCCGAACCAGCGATCTCTACCCAGCCGGAATGTTTGCAGACATTACAACCCTTACCTTTACAGATAAAGCATGTTACATCTATTTCCGCGCTTGGTTCTGTAAATGGAAAATACGAAGGACGAAGTCTTATCTTGGAATCCTTGCCAAACATCTCCTTCGCAAAGTGGTACAACGTATCTTTCAGGTCTTTGAAACTCACGTTTTTATCAATATAAAGACCTTCTACCTGATGAAATACACAGTGTGCCCTTGCTGAAATGGCCTCATTCCGAAATACACGACCCGGCATAATAGAGCGGATCGGAGGTTTCTGGCGCTCCATAAGCCTAACCTGCACATTGGATGTATGAGTTCTGAGTAGTACGTCGTCCTTTACTTCACCTTTACTTTTTGAAATAAAGAAAGTGTCCTGCATTTCACGTGCAGGGTGATTATCGGCAAAGTTCAACGCGCTGAAATTGTACCAATCCGTTTCGATCTCAGGTCCGTAGGATACATTGAAGCCCATACGCTCAAAAATCTCAATGATCCGTCTGCGGACAATTGTGAGCGGATGCAGACTTCCCTGGAGGTTTGGAACAACAGGTAAAGTAAGGTCAATCAGCATTTCAGGTTTTTCATCGGCTCTGTTTTCAAGCTGAACAGTAAATTCCTGGAAACGCTCCTGCGCACGATTCTTAAGCGTGTTCAGCTCTTGCCCCATTGCACGACGGTCTTCCGGCGCTACATTTTTAAGTTCATCAA
>DASYHR010001142.1:0-3480 GCA_035998385.1 Dyadobacter sp.
ACGGATGAATCAATATAGTTTTAAATTGAAGTAGAACAGCTAAAACCATAACATGTCTTCAGGTAAATCAATACTCATAATAGGGTGTTTTGACACGAAGGGGGAAGTTTTTGCCTATCTCCGGAATTGTATCATTTCGCAGGGTGAACCTGTACTGATGATGAACACTGGTGTGATGGGTAGCACCGATCTCTTTCACATTGATTTTGAGTCTGATATTGTTGCATTGGAAGGTGGTGTAAATGTGACTGATTTGCGGAGAAGCAGGGACCGCGGCCACGCGATTGAGGTGATGGGAGCAGGCGCGGGAAAAATTATTGATGAGTTGATTGCCAAAGCCGAAGTCAAAGCCATTGTTGGCATGGGTGGAGGCGGCGGGACCTATATCGCGCTCGAAGCGATGCAGCATGCACCTTTGGGTATACCAAAAATTTGTATCAGTACATTGGCTGCCAAAGATCTTTCCAGACAAGTAGGAAATAAGGATATTGTGCTGGTGCCATCTATTGTAGATGTGGCAGGATTGAATAGTATTATCAGTCCCATTATAGCCCAGGCTGCCGCCGCTGTGTGTGCTATGGCTGCGACGGTCCAACCGGAAAATACTCAGAAAAAAGGAAGCGTTGCCATCAGCATGTTTGGAAACACTACTCCTTGTGTTGATTTTTGTACCGCTTTGCTCGTTGCTGAAGGTTATGAGGTGCTGTCATTTCATGCAACGGGAGTAGGAGGAATAGCGATGGAAGCTTTGATACGGGAAGGTTGTTTTGATGCTGTGCTGGACATTACCACAACGGAATTAGCCGATGAGCTTTGTGGAGGTATTTGCAGTGCCGGACCTGCCAGGTTGAGCGCCGCAACTGAAATGGGACTACCACAAGTCGTTGTTCCGGGTTGTCTGGATATGGTTAATTTCGCCCATCCTGACACCATTCCGGCAAAATATAACGACCGCGAATTTTACAGCTGGGCGCCCGACGTAACACTCATGCGTACCAACGAGGAAGAAAATGAAATGCTTGGTAAAAGACTTGTGGAGCATGTCAACCGATCAGCCGCAGCAGTTGCCATCGCGCTTCCGCTCAAAGGAATATCTCAAATTGACTCGGTAGGTGGTGTTTTCTACAGGCCTGCAGTTAATGAAGTACTTTTTGAGTCTATCAGAAATGAGGCTGGAAGTAAAGTCAATCTGATAGAGATGAATGCGCACATCAACGATAAGGAATTTTCGGACTTGCTGGTGAAAACCATATTGAGCATGCTGAAGCCTGAGGCTGAATAAATTATAAACAGAATATATTATTAGTTTTAAGTAAAATACTGCTATGCCAAATCCATGGACAGGGAAGGGGAACCCTTACACCCGACAAGAAGTAAGAGACAGGCTCAATGCTACTCTGCAAGACAATAAGGCGATCATTGCAGCCGGTGCCGGAACGGGTATCAGCGCAAAATTCATAGAAAAGGGTGGAGCCGATTTGATTATTATTTATAACTCTGGTCGGTTCAGAATGGCGGGGCATGGTTCTACGGCTGGTTTGATGGCTTATGGTGATGCCAATGCCGTAGCAATGGAAATTGGTGAGTTTGAGGTACTTCCTGTTGTTGAAGAAATTCCTGTAATCTGTGGGGTTTATGGCTCTGACCCACGTCGCAGAATGTGGCATCATTTGCTGAAAGTGAAGGAGATGGGCTTTTCAGGAATTAATAATTTCCCGACACATTCTATTGTTGATGGTCATTTCCGTAATGTATTGGAAGAGACAGGAATGGGATTCGATAAGGAGGTGGAAATGGTGCGTCTGGCGAGCAAAATGGATCTTTTTTCAATCGTATATGTAGCCGAGCCTGAGGAAGCGAGACAAATGGCTGAAGCAGGGGCGGATGCCATTATTGCACATGTAGGTACAACAGTTGGCGGTTCTATCGGTGTAGTAGATGCTTCGTGCACGATGGATGATGCAGTTGAAAGGACGCAGAAAATCATAGAAGCTGCCCGCGCAGTCAATCCCGATATATTCTTCCTGGCGCATGGCGGTCCTGTCAACACGCCTGAGGACGTAAAAGTGATTCTTGAAAAAACAGATGCACAAGGTTTCGTTGGAGCCTCGTCATTGGAACGTATGGGGGTTGAAAAATCGCTTACTGACCTGACGAGAAGCTTCAAAGCTTTGACTTTGGATAAATAATATTTTTAGTTTTAAGGGTTAAAATGCCGGAGCGGGGTATCGTTCCGGCATTTTTTATGCTTTTATCGAAAGGGATTGACAGAAATGATTCTAATTTTAACCCTTTAATCAGATAGATCACCTATGAACTTTCAACCACCGGAACTGCGCCATGTGCATGTAACACGGTATGTGACGCCACTGAGAGAAGGCGGATCATTGCCAGCAATTGCAGAAGCGGACGACGACTTTTTATATGTACTCAAATTCCGGGGGGCGGGTCAGGGTTTAAAAGCGCTTATCGCCGAGCTGATAGGAGGAGAGGTTTCGCGGCTTTTAGGATTGAGAATTCCGGAAATCGTGTTTGCGAATTTGGATGAGGCTTTTGGCAGAACAGAACCTGATGAAGAAATCCAGGATTTGCTTCGCGCAAGTACGGGTCTGAATCTGGGAATGCACTACCTTTCTGGTGCGATCACTTTTGACCCGCTTGTCACCAAAGTGGATTCTTTACTTGCTTCGCAGATCGTGTGGCTGGATTGTTTGCTGACCAACGTGGATCGTACTGCACGAAATACCAACATGCTGATGTGGCATAAGGAACTGTGGCTGATCGATCACGGCGCTGCACTATACTTTCACCATTCGTGGGAAAACTGGGAGGAGCAGTCCAAACGTCCTTTCGTACAGGTGAAAGACCATGTATTGCTTCGCCATGCTTCCGAACTGGAACAGGTGGATGCCGCATTTAAGGCTATCCTTACTGCTGAAAGGATTGAGGCAATTGTAGGTTTGATACCGGATGACTGGCTGATTACCAATTCCCCTGATGAAACTCCTGAGACTATGCGTAAGGTATATTCAGGATTTCTGATTTCCCGATTATCTGTTTCCGACATATTCGTAACTGAAGCCCAAAATGCAAGAAAAGCACTTATTTGAGTACGCCGTGATCCGCGTTGTACCCAGGGTGGAACGTGAAGAGTTTATCAATGCGGGAATTATTTTATACTGCCCCGCTCAGCGATTTTTGAAAGTAATATACCATATTGAAGAAAGCAGGGTGCGGGCGCTTTGTTCCAAGGCGGATATTGAACAATTGAATGCATATTTGATCGCCTTCGAACAGATTTGCCTGGGTGGAAAGGTGGGCGGCTTTATTGGCACATTACCGATCGCTTCCCGGTTTCGCTGGCTTACCGCTACAAGAAGTAGTGTAGTGCAGAGTTCAAAAGTACATCCTGGTTTCTGCATAGATGCGGATGCTACTTTGAAAAAACTATTTGAGGATCTTGTATTATAAAGAATCTAA
>DASYHR010001149.1:0-8680 GCA_035998385.1 Dyadobacter sp.
CCATTATTACATCCGAAAGTCGAAATCATGATCATCACAGCGATAATGATAGTTCCTGCACCTCCGAATATTACCTGGGAAGCTGTAACGCCTACACGATCCTTATCTGAAGCTGCTATATCCTGCAATGACAAAACACCTGTGTACATGATGTTTGTAAGCAAATAAATAACAGTTACGATGATTGTTCCCAATGCAAGGCTTAGTCCAATGTTTCTCTGCGGATTTTTGATTTCCCCGGCAATGAAAGTTACATTATTCCATGAGTCACTACTGAATATAGACCCCACCATAGAGGCAGCAATCGCTCCCAAAGCAGCAATGGTCGTGTAGGTTTCGATACTTCCGTCAATATTCAGCTTGTGTAAATCCCACATAGTTGCCGAATCCCAGTTGGCCGCCCAAACTTCCGGTTTCATGAAGATCAACCCGAATACGATCAGTCCGAGTAAACTAAGCAATTTGGTCAATGTGAAGGTAGTTTGAATAACCTTCCCTCCGTTTACACCTTTTGTATTGATATAGGTAAGCAGCACAATCACGACAATCGATAACAGCTGGGCGGGGGATATTTGTAAAAAGCCCATGTCTATTGCGACAATATCTTCACTGATTGCAGGAATGAGGTAAGCCGTAAACTTGGCGAATGCCACCGCTACAGCTGCAATCGTCGCAGTTTGGATGACGGTAAAGAAGCTCCATCCATATAAGAAACTGACCAAAGGATTATAGGCTTCTTTGAGATAAACATATTGTCCGCCTGCTTTTGGAAACATTGCGCTGAGCTCACCATAACTCAATGCGGCAGTCAGCGTCATGAAGCCGGTGATTACCCAAACGAACATCAGCCAGCCGACGCTGCCGGTGTTTCTGGTAATATCTGCACTTACAATGAATATCCCCGAGCCGATCATACTTCCGGCAACCAGCATGGTGGCGTCTACCAGGCCAAGGGAGGGCTTAAATGAGGTAGTTTCTGTACTACTTTCAGTTGACATAAAGAGTAATAGAGTTAAAGGTCAGGATTCGTTTTTGTAAGCTACGATATTATTTGAAACTATAAAACTTCCATTTCGTTTTGAAATCAGGAGTCAGTTTCTGGTTTGTAAGCGTAGCTCTTACCATTTCAATCGGCATATTATTCTCCTTCATGATAGAATCATGGAATTGCGTGTAAGTCATTTTACCACTGTCAACCAATTCTCCTTTCAAACTAAATATCTGCAACCCTCCTACCAAATAGGCCAACTGGTAAAGCGGACCATAATTTCCTTCGAATGAACGTCTCACTTCACCTTCAGCATTGGCTCTTTCATGTCCTACTCTGTCGACAAGGAAATCAATACATTCCTGAGGTGCCCATTTTCCCAAATGGTAGTTTAGTGAGAATATGATCCGTGCGCAACGGTGCATACGCCAGAAAAGCATCCCGATTCGTTCCTCAGGAGTTTTGGCAAAACCTTTATCGTAAAGCAACAGCTCCCAGTACAAAGCCCAGCCTTCAGTCCAGAACGGTGTACGGAAATCGCCACGGTAAGCCTTATAACGGCTGTTCATATAGTACTGCAGATGGTGACCCGGCACCAATTCGTGATGTACCGTAGAACGGGAGAAATACGGGTTGTTTCCACGCATACTCATGAGCTTATCGTCATGCGCCATGGTATTGGTAGGATAAGAAATGATGATATCACGACCACCTAAAAAGAATGGATTTACCAATTGTCGTTCCGGCGTCATCATCTGCATACCCCAGGTTTCGTCTGCGATTTCAGGATATTCACCCAGTTTGTTCTTCAGGATAAATTCCTTTGCATCGTTATACAACTTCATGATTAATTCAGGCTGCTGACCAGCCGGGACGTAGCTGTTCTTTACTTTTTCCTGCGCTTTTTTCCAGTCATTACCGAAACCCATTTCCTGAGATGCTTTCAATAATTCCTTATCACACCAGGCGAATTCTTTATTGGCAAGATCAATTAGTTCATCAGGTGTGTAGCTGATCATTTCCGTTTTAAGCTGACGAATCAATTCTTCGCGGCCAATAGGTACACCTTTGATTCCGCTGACATCGTCTTTCTGTGTTGTATTCAGCTTACCTTTTTTTCTAACGGTACGCGCATACGCAATAAGTGTGCTATCTAATGCCTTGTAGGGCTTAGGCACCCACCAAGTGAATAAAGGATCATAACCATTGTAGAAGTCAAAAGTACTTTTCAGTCTCGCCTGAATACTGCTGATGGCCTCTTCTCCGCGTACAGCCAATGGCATATCCAGCGACTCGACCTTTTTGAATGACTCAGCTGCAGCGTTTACTTCTTTAAGTATCAAATTCAGCTCTGTAGCCACTTTTTCTCCATCTACAGTAGCTCCGCGACGACGACCTTTTTCGAATGTGTAGATCTTTTCAGCAAAGGGAATATACTTCTGAATGGCTGTATATTCTTTTTCTTCCTGAGACAAAGTCAGCTGGTGGTCTTCAATATTTCTTTTCAACAACAGATAATCAACCTGTCCATACTTACTCATTGCGTTGAAGTCGAGCCTGGCAAGTTTGGCAAGATAATCCTTGTCAATTTCATTCAGACGCTTACGTTGTTCGGGAGAATTGAGAGTACTTGGAGCACCGCCATAACCCCTGCTGGCAACCATAGGCGAATAAAAATAACGCACCGCGCGGATATCCTGACTGTATTGAATAATTAGCCCCGCAGTTTCACTGGATTGTTCATATAGATTGAATTTACTGGCAGGCGTTTGTGCCCGCGGCTCGCTCACTACAGATAACAAAATCACAAACGTTCCCAGGCAGCGGAACAAAGTTTGACTTCTCATAAGGTTCAGGTATAGATTAGATAATTGTTGTCAGGTTAATGTGTTCTTATTTCAAGATTTTCTTTTTCTTGCCATAAAAAAATGAGCTGTCGTGGGACAGCTCATTGGTATCTTTCAGGATTGTATATTTTGATGTCGGCAGATAGTGCAGTTCTGTCTGCCAGCTCTGCTACCAGCTTTCCGGTTGCGGGGCCCAGACTGATGCCCATCATGCCATGTCCGCCTGCAACAATCAGGTTTTTCAATTTTTTGCTGTATCCTAAATATGGAAGACCGTCTGGTGAGCAAGGTCGGAAACCATACCAGATTCTGCTTTCGGCAGGCACCGGCACATTCAGTTCAGGGTAATATTGCGGAATAGAATTCACGATTCCTTCTACCCTGTTCATATTGATTTTATCATTCAAAGCAGCCAGCTCCATGGTACCTCCGAAGCGAACCTGCCCGTTCATAGGCGTTACTGCCACCCGTGCCTCAATCAGCAATGCAGGATGTACGATAGGATTTGCATTATTTTGTTCCATAAACGAATAGCCCTTTCCTGGCATCACCGGTATAGAAAGTCCCGCCAGTTTCGCTAACTGTGGCAGCCACGACCCACCTGTCATAACAACAAGGTCACCGCTTACATTTCCTTTGTCAGTAACTACGGATTTTACTTCACCGTTCTGAATTTCATAGCCGGTTACGTCCGTATTTGTCTGTATATCTCCACCATTTGCCTTGATATAACTTACAAGCTGCGAAATGAGAGCATGGGGATAGAGGTGTGCATCACAATGATAATGAACAGCCCCTTTTACATCCAGTTTCAATCCTGGTTCAATTGCCTGCACTTGTTCGGCAGTCAACATCTCTACATCCAGGCCTAACTTTTGCGCATCCTTTCCTACATGAATTTCTTCTTCTCCTGCTTTCTCTGTTTTGTAAAGCATCAGAATCCCTTTCTTTTCAAGGCCAAAGTCGAAACCATCTTCTTTGGAAAGATCTTCGTATAGTTGCTTGCTTAGCAAATGGTAATCTCTCAAAAATGGCGCTGCACGTTCTACATTAGCAGGTGTAGCACTTTTCATGAATTTCAATCCCCAGGAAATCAATGAAAAATCCAGTGACGGTTTTACATAAAAGGGACTGCGGCTATTGAACATCCATTTAATTCCCTTTGAGATCATACCCGGGGCTGCCAATGGTATAAAGTGACTCGGGACGATCATTCCAGCATTACCATGAGAACAGTTATCCGACAAATCACCCTTCTCTACCACAGTCACTTTCCATCCGCTTTTCAACAGATAGTAAGCAGAAGTAAGCCCCATGATGCCACCTCCAATAATTACGGCTTTACCTTTATTTCCCATATTAACCCCGGCCGTCAGCGTTCAGCTTTCGGCCTTTTATAGATTTGTTGCCCTAGTTTGATACTTTGTTGTGCACTGGCACAAAGCCGACGGCTGATAGCCGACTGCCATTATATTACCTGGAAGCCGTATGCATACGGATCTTCTTCGTCGTCGATGAAAATGTTATTATAACCTGTCACTACGGCCCATCCTTCTATTCCGGGAATGATAGCTGGCTTATCTCCGATTGTAACTTCGTCTTCAACAGTTCCTGTGAACTTTGAACCGATGATACTTTCATGAATAAACTGATCTCCTTTTTTCAGTTTACCCTGCGCATGCCATTGTGCCATTCTTGCGGAGGTACCCGTACCGCATGGAGATCTGTCAATCGCTTTATCGCCATAGAATACGGCGTTTCTTGCTGTAGAAGTAGGATCAAGAACGGAACCAGTCCAAAGGAAATGGCTCAATCCCGTAATATGTTCATTCTCCGGATGAACAAACTTGTATTGCTCATTCATGCGGGTCCGGCAAACGCGGCTCCAGCTAATCAGCTGATCAGCAGTATAATTTTCTAACCCTTTGAAATTTTCCTGAGTATCTACGATTGCATAGAAATTACCTCCGTAAGAAACGTCAACCGACAGTATTCCCAGATCAGGGCATTCTACAGTTAGTTTTTCTGCTGCCAGGAATGACTTTACATTCACCAGCTTCACAGATTTCACTTTTTTACCTTCCTGTCTGTATTCCACAAGCACAAGTCCGGCCGGCGTTTCAAGACGCAACTTACCTGGTACTTTTGGGGTAACCAGTCCTTCTTCAATTGCAATCGTAACCGTACCAATCGTACCATGTCCGCACATGGGAAGACATCCGCTGGTTTCGATATACAATACACCAATATCATTTGCCGGATCAATCGGTGGGTAAAGAATGCTTCCGCTCATCATATCATGGCCGCGGGGTTCAAACATCAATCCTTTTCTGATCCAGTCAAATTCTTTCAGGAAATGCAGACGCCTTTCCATCATACTATTACCATTCAGCAAAGGACCGCCTCCGGCAACCACCCGGACAGGGTTCCCACATGTGTGGGCATCTATACAGAAAAAGGTTTTTCTCATTTTTAATAGGCTATCGGCTTTCGGCAATCAGCTTTCGGCGCGGGATCAGTTTTATTTGGCTTTCGGCAGTCAGCTTTCGGCTTCGAGCACTGGTTCAAGAATTCTATACAACCCGGGAAGCTTGAAGACTTCCCGGATTTGATTTAGCTAATAGCTGCTTTTGTCAATTCGTTATTAACAGTCCGCCAGATTCCCAACGGATTGCTCGTTTTCAACTCTTCCGGTAGGAATTCATCCGGCCAGTTCTGGAAACTAAGTGGTCTTAAAAATCTTTTGATAGAATCAGATCCAACAGAAGTAAACTGTGCGTTGCTCGACGATGGGAATGGCCCGCCGTGATGCATGGCTTTGCAAACTTCCACACCTGTAGGGAAGTTGTTAAAGATTATTCTTCCACACTTGCTCTGGATCGTTGCTACCAGTTCAGCATTTGCTGCTACATCACCAGTTGTTGCCAATAACGTTGCGGTCAGCTGACCATGTAATTTTTCAGTAACAGCAAGCATTTCAGCTTCATCCTTACATTTGATGATCAATGCGAAAGGTCCGAAAACTTCTTCCTGTAAAGCATCATTGATCAAGAAATCAACACCTAATGCAGTAGCAACTACAGGTGCACCACATCCCTCGGCTGCTTCTGCTTCGGCTATCGCCTCCACTTGTACACCAGTCTGAGCTGTCAATTTTTCTTTATTACTGATATATGCCTTTGCAATACCAGCATGTAGCATTGGCGCAGGTACTGCATTCTTAATTTCAGCACTAAACGTTTCAATAAATTCATCAAGTTCAGGACCTTGTACGCCAATTGCCAAACCAGGATTGGTACAAAACTGCCCTACGCCCAATGTCAATGAACCTACGTATTGTTTGGCAAGCTCTGAAGCTGAAGCTTTCAACTTTTCAGGAAGAATGAAAACAGGATTTACACTTCCCATTTCAGCATACACAGGAATAGGCTCAGGACGTGCCGCAGCTACATCCATCAAAGCTTTTCCTCCACGATATGATCCTGTAAAACCAACCGCTTTAGTCAACGGGTGACTCACTAAAAGTTGTGCTTCTTCATTGGTGTCGCAGAAAACATGAGAGAATGTTCCCTCTGGCAATCCACTTTTTTCAACTGCCCGTAAAATGGCATCAGCCATAATCTGAGAAGTTTCAGGATGGCCGGGATGCGCCTTCACGATTACACTGCATCCTGCAGCAAAAGCGCCGGCTGTATCGCCACCCGCGGTAGAAAATGCAAAAGGAAAATTGCTTGCACCAAACACGGCTACAGGCCCAAGCCCCACATTCGTTTTTCTGATGTCGGGCTTAGGAGGTGTACGTTCGGCGTTGGCGGTATCAATACTGATATCCAGCGAATCTCCTCTTTCTACTGCATCGGCGTAGCTTCTCCATTGAAAAATAGTCCTGCCTTTTTCTCCGACAAGACGTCCTTCCGGTAAATGTGATTCTCTTTGAGCGGTTGTAATCAGCTCAGGACCGAGTGCCTCTATTTCATCGGCAACGGTACGCATAAAAGCGATTCTTTTAGCAAGACTCAATTTACTGATCGCAGTAAATGCATGCTGAGCCTGCTGTACAATACCTTCTATTCCTTCTTTTGAAACACTCATACTTTTAAGTTTTTTTTTCAAAATACCCTTGTTATGTAACCTATCGGCATGATACTTAGTTCAGACCAGCAGCAGGCTACATAACAAGAATAAATTTATGATCAGCGGCGGACCTACATTGAAAACATATTATGCAACAACGTCTGCAGAAAGGCTCAGGTAGTCAGACAAAACAGGTTGTGTTTCAATTGCTTTGTCGATGATCGCCAATACTCTTTCTCTTTCTTCGCCTTTCAGAACCTTACGTGGAGCTCTCACATATTCAGAACCGATACCAGCTTGTGTAGCGGCCAGCTTGATGTTCTGAACCAGTTTTGGGTGAATGTCCAGTTCAAGCAAAGGCAGGTACCAACGGTAGATGCTCAAAGCTTCTTTATATTGACCTGCTTTCACAAGGTTGAAGATGGCAACAGTTTCTTTCGGGAAAGCGTCGATCAATCCACCAACAACACCGTCAGCACCCAACATCACTTCTTCCATGATCAAAGTATCAACACCACAGAATACTTTGAAACGGTCTCCGAAGCGATTGAAAAGACGAGTTACGTTGCTTACATCACGCGTTGATTCCTTGATAGCATGTATGTTCGGGATTTTTGCCAGTTCAGCAAACATATCCAGAGAAACTTCAATTTTGTAGTCAACAGGATTGTTGTAAATCATGACAGACAAAGAAGTACTTTCAGCAATCGTAGTGAAATACTCAACTGTTTCTTCGTCATCTGCCTTGTAGCGCATTGGAGGAAGTACCATCAAACCATCCGCACCAACCGCCTCTGCACCTTTTGCCAACGCTACAGCAACAGCCGTAGATTGCTCAGCGATACAAAGTACAACCGGCATACCTGCAGGCAATACACCTTTTGCAGCTTTTACCAATTCAAATTTCTCATCCGTTGTAAGCGTGCTTGCTTCTCCGAGAGAACCAGCAATGATTACACCGGAAATTCCCGCTTCAACCTGTGCAAGAATATTTTTTTCAAAAAGAGCGAAGTCGATTGCATCCTCAGCTGTAAAGGGTGTTAGTAATGCAGGATACACTCCCTGCCATAGTTCTTTGTTCATATATAAGTTTATTAAGATTATGTACCAAACTGCACATCAAAAGTAGTAGAAGGAATGACAGGAAACATTTCGTGTATTAATCAATTATATACCAATTTTAACATAAATGGTTTTTCTGATACATCTGGAAGAAATGGGCTGCAAAATGCACTATTTGCTACATTATTTAGGCAAATAAGTGATAATGCAATAAAATATTTGGATATATTACTTATGAGCATATCTATTATAATATTCCCGAAGTACATCTCCATTGCGAATTTTCCTCATAAAACAAGTTCGAATAGCGGTATTACGAAAAGACATCAACTTAAACAAAGAAATATTTTACATTGATATGAACAATTTGTTATACCGTTAATAGTGCTACTCAAAGCTTGCCCCGCTTCTGATGTTCTTTTACATTTCAGAATAGTACAATCGGACAAAAGTATAGACGCACACCTCACCTGCCTTTTATAAAAACAGATTTTAATTCCTAATTTTGACATTCAACCGAACAGTATAATCCGTTCACATGTTGTAATCCTGAATCCCGTTAATTGTAACATTCAAAGTTTATGTCATCTACTCAAAATGAAAGCCCGGTCCGCGTGTTGGTGGTGGGTTGCGGAAACATGGGAGCTTCGCATGCCTTCGCATATCAACTGCTCGACGGATTTGAAATCTGCGGGATCGTATCTACCGG
>DASYHR010000653.1:0-1850 GCA_035998385.1 Dyadobacter sp.
GTTTCCGGAAATTCTTCATCACAATTGTGCGTACCGGCCGGAGGCCCGTTGTAACCTATTGATATGATTCGCGTATCTTTTGTGAGAACCGCGCCGACCTGCGCTTTGATACAGTGTGAGCGCTCTGCAAGATTTTTTGCCAACTCCATGAAAATATCATCAAATTCCGGCTTAAAATTCGTTGTAGGTAATGTCATTGCGATTATGAACTTGAAATGAGCTGCAAACTTAGAAAAAGGATGATTTGGATTCAATATACATTACTGCCAAGATTTAAAACTCTGCTGGTTTTGCTGCTTTGCATATTAACCCTGGGAAGCGCATTTTCCCAGACAAACAAAGTTTCGCTAAAGCTCAACCGACAGTCCCCTGCGCTACTGAAATCGTATAAATTTTTTGTTCAGGAAGTAGAAGACAAGCGAAAAGTGCCGGGGGCGGTAATAGGAAAAGTGATTAGCGCCGGACAGGAAGCAGTTTTATCGCTACCATCTTCTGCGGAAAAGGAGATGCTGGCGCAATGGGCTTTCACTGCACCCAAAAATAATGATACTTATCTTCCTCTGTATATTACCATTAAAGATTTCAGGATCAATGAAAAAAAAGCAGGCCCCAATAAAATAACCGGTGAGGTGTCTCTCAACGTCTCATTCCGCTGGTATCGTGATATGCAGCCTGTTGAGCTTACTGCTTATCAGACTTCCGCCAGTTATACCCGGCCGGAAAGTGATCCATACTATGAGAAAATAGCAGAGCAAATTCTTAACCAGACACTCGTTCATTTCAGTAACTGGATGAATACCAACATCGGCAAAACACCGTCGCTCGCCAAAAACCTTGTGCTGGTTTTTAAAGAAGTCAAAAATAAAAATGATAAGGATACCGTGTTTTACGATCCTGCCCGCCCGCTTGTTTGGGCAGATTTTCGCGGACAAAGCAGTAAACCCGGTAGCCGATATGCAGCAGCTGTTTTTACCAGTTTTGCTTACGAGGGCAAATCATATCCTAAGGGGGACGATTTAGTTGTGGAAATCGGCCTGAAAATCTTTATGGTGAAGAGTATGTCTTGGGGAAGGCCGGAATCGCGGACTGCAAGTACGCTCAGGCATGAACAACTTCATTTCGATGTTACCCGTATTGTTGTGGAAAGGTTCAGGAAAAATCTCATCAAAGCTGAACTGAGTATTGAAGATTTCGACAGCGAGATACAATACCAGTTCCTTGAAACATACAGGGAAATGAACCGCGAACAGGAAGCCTATGACGGGGAGACTGGTCACGGATTAAATGCATCTGCCCAGGCCGAATGGGACAGGAAAATTACATCAGAGGTCGCGGGTATCTATTCGGGTATTCGATAGGCTGACTGAGCCAGATCATGAAAAGCGATGTCATTGGCAAGGAGAAATTCTTTCCATCGGTCAGCTTTCCTATACCGGATTTCTCCCCCGAGCAAAACTACAGAAGTAGAAACATCACGCAAGGACGGTTCCTTTTCTGTTACTAATTGATAATTAATAGCACGGTTCGCTGAAAAAGCCCCCCGGTTAATAACGCGTCCCGCCCAAACTACCAGATCACCATTTGCATACTTGCCAAAAAGCGGATCATCTGCTTTTGTCCGTTTTGTTTCGGTGAGATATACTGTATGAAGCACACCGCTATTCACCGCATAGTTCGCAATCCTGAAATCGTAAGCATCTTCATCATTTACAAACGCAGAATCACTCTGAATAAAAAGGGTGTTTCCTTTCCGGTAGCTGATAACAGAATGCTTTGGAACCGAATGAATGATTGCACCAGGCGTATAATATTGCTGAATACTCTGAGACAATGAATAAAAAAGTAAAAGA